>NZ_CP016020.1:600000-840000 GCF_001889165.1 Bacillus weihaiensis
ATCTGGGCGATCGGGTTTCGCGTTGTATTGAAGTTCCTTGATGTGAAAAAACATGAAGAAACCCTCCTTTATAATTGTTTGAACACAAAGATATATATATTAAGAAAAAAAGAGGGTTATGCAGGAAAAAGAAATCTTAACAAAATTTTCTTTACTATTTTAAGTGGTTCAAGCATAACTATGTGGAGAAACGAATGAACGGGGAGGAGAAGGATGAAAACTTTTGAAGAAACCGCAGTCTTTGAGCATCAGTTCTGGTTACAAATACTAGGTGATCATGCTACGTTTATCTTAGATTCGTTAGCAAGTAGTGAGGAAGAAGCAATTAACGAGGTAAAACAGTATAAAAAAGTATTTACTATTTTATTGAAGAAATCAAAAGAATACGATTTTGATATATCTGCTTTAACAGAAGAAGCTGAGCAATATACAAGAGAATTTAGGAAATATAAGCTATCTATTATAAGACGACATCTCGAAGGGAAAATCACCATCCACTTACCGCCTTCGTTTATCAATCATATGGTTAATGAATTAGAGGAATATCTTCTTGTCCTCAGCTACATAAAAAGAGGGGAGAAACCTCCGATCTTTCATGAATTACATCATCATTTATTATGGCTAATGGATGCAGCAGGTCATGCAGGGGCTATATCAGATACTCTTGATCGGACGGAAAAACAGCTGAAGCTAAAAAGTGATGTGTTTGTAAGAGATTTTGAGGATTTTTACTTGAAAGCAGTTGAATTATCAGGGTATTTACGAGCAAATGTAGATTCCTTCCCAGCTCTAAGAAAGATGAATAAAGATGTTAAGATTGAAATTGAGTTGTTTCGAGGGTTTTTAGCAGAAGTAGAGGAAATGGAATTAACAAACGAGGTGTTAAGTACGTTTTCAGCTTTAATGGCTGATCACATGATGAGAGAGGAATGTTACTATTTAATGAAGGTAGCAGAATCCTCAAATACAAAACAACCATCGTGTGATCCTACGAGAACTAAATCCTCGTAATGAGAGTGTATGTCTTAGAGTAATGCTCTTTTCTAAAGCTTTGTTGCTATTCAAATGAATTTCATAAATTGAATTCCTAGAGCCTAAAGGCTTTCAAGTCGCAAAAAGAGAGTACCTTCTCAATATATCAAATAAGTAGGCACCACAATGATGGCTATATGAGGCTGGGACAGAAGTGCCTGGCACCTTATCGTAACGACTATATGTACGCACTGATTTAACTAGTGCACACAATAGATTGTATCGGAGGGTGCCTGGCTCTTTGTTTTGTCCCAGCCTCAGCTAATTATAGACAACAATCTTTTTGAAAATAGCTTATATTCATTAACATGACCTTAAAAAAGAGGCGGACCTAAAAGTCTAGATTTTAGACCTTGGGTTAGCCTTTTTTCATTCGGTTAAAGGTAAAAAACGAGACGTTCCATAGCATTCCACTATCAATTTTTAAAAAATATCTGCAATACTCTACGAAAGCAGCCATTTTTATTAATGAGTGACCTACCAAAAAATACGATGGAATGGGGACTTCTCCGTGTAGCATATAACTGGTACATGTAGAAAGCAGTAAATGGGAAGGAATACTCAGGCGAACCTTGAAGCACACATAGTACGTTAATGTGCAGTTCTATTTGCAGGACGTCATGCTAAGACTGCTTTGAGCTCACAAGCGACTTTAGAATAGAAGGCAATTAGCACCTTCTATCCTTATTTCCCTAATGCTTGTCGCCGGTAGCTTTCTCCCTGCGCTTTTTTTATAGGTTGGCAGGTTTTCTTCCTTTCGCTTTCATATACTGAAGCTGCGGAAATGCTACTCCAATGAGAATAATAATGACGCCAATGACTTGTATGAAGGATACATGTTCATTCAGGATTAAAGCGGAAGCAATTACTGCTGTAGGTAGCTCAGCAGCCCCAATGATCGTAGCAAGCCCCCCTCCAATTTTCGGTGTACCGATAGAAAATAATAAAACAGGTAAAAGGACCCCGAAAAAACCTAAAAGCGCTCCATACACCCATAACCCTTCACCTAAAGAACCATTAAACATAAAATCAGGAGAAAACAGTAGGAGGACAAACAGTAAGGCTCCTGTTGACATAAAGAAACTTCTCACAATAGAAGTTTGAGTAACGGCTACTCGACCACTAAACACAATGAAAAGGGCGAAAGAGACTGCAGATAGTAATCCATAAATGATACCTGATATCTCATACATAAAGAGCTTATTTGTTAAGCCTCCACTTGCTAAAATGGTACCTAAAAATAAGATAACAACGGAAATGAGCTTCTCTTTATCTGGCCATTTCCTCGAGATGATTATATCGAGAACAATGCCTATCCAAGTAAATTGAAAAAGAAGAACAATAGCAATCGAAGCTGGAATGGTTTCAAGAGATTTAGCATATAACAATCCAGTTAAACTAGTTGTCGTTCCCGCAATAGCAAGCATAACTCCTTCTTTTAAGGTAACTTTTTTCTTCAAGAAAATAAATGGAATTAAAATGAAGAAAAAGCCGAATAAATATTGACTACCAATCACTTCATCGATTTTAAATCCTTCTTGGTAAGCCAGTTTTACGAGCACAGATAGAAGTCCATAGCTGCATGCTCCGAGTAATACGTATAGTGAATATTTCAATGTTGACATACTGTGCTCCTTTTCTTAATATGGGAAAAATTTCAGCCCAATTGTTGAACAAATAATCATAGAAATAAATAATAGACGCTTCCAGTTTGAGGATTCTCCCATGAAGAAAATCCCAATTAAAGCACTTCCTACAGTGCCGATCCCTGTCCAGACGGCATAGGCTGTTCCCATTGAAATAGTATCCATTGCTAAGGACAAAAGTGAAAAGCTTAAAGCGAACCCAATGGTCATTATGATTAGATTGCCTATGCTTTTCTTTTTATTAAATCGTGAAATTGCACTTACTCCAAAAACCTCACATAAGCCTGCCGCTATTAAGTATACCCAGTCCATTTTATATACTCTCTTTCAAAGGGGATTGTTTAGTAGTAACCATCTTTAAGCCGATTACACCAGTAATAAGGATCGTACATAATCCTATTTTTATCCAGCTGAAAGGTGTATCAAAAAAAATGATTTCAACTATTACCGTGCCAGCAGCACCCAGACCAGTAAACACAGCATAGGCCGTACTAACAGGTAATAAGCTAGTTGCCTTAATGACGAAATAAAAGCTAAGCGTAATCGCAATAATGGTTGCGGACCAAGATAATAAACCATCAGCATATTTTAAACCAGACACCCAACAAACTTCAAGCAGCGCCGCTATATAAATGTATAACCACTTCTTATTCAATTGTTAATCCTCCTTACTTACAGTAATGCCACGCCAAAAAATCTTCCAGGTTGCTTCTAATCTTCTTTGAAATCTTTCATCGCCACTATATAAGAGTTCGATTAAGACTGAGTCCATAACCCCGGTAAAAGCAATGGCCACTTCGTTAGATGGAATAACAATCTCATCTATATCGTTTTCAAAGACGGAGAAAAATAACCTCTCTAATCGTTCTAAGTAGTCATATGTTTGCTTCATAATCTCTGAATACAAGTGTGGGGGTGGAGAAAAGGCAACAGTTAGCATAAATCTAGTTGAAGCCGTCTTCTCATAACGAGGACGGTACCCCAGTAAAAAAGAATATAATTGTTCCTTTAACTGGTTCTTCTCTATCTTCGTCACATACTGTGTCACATATTGTTCCTCCATAAAGATGGCTTCCTCTAAAATTGATAAATAGAGTTCATCCTTATTAGAGAAATGCGAGTATATGGATTGCTTTTTCATACCAACAGCTGCTGCAATTTGTGAAAGTGAGGTGCCATCATAGCCTCGAGATGAGAAGAGAAGTAATGCAGCCTCTTTAATCGATTCCATAGTCATGATTTCTAAAACCTCCCTGACTGACGTTCGTCAGTTCGTAGTATATTCATCCTTTATCAAAATAGTCAAGAATAATAGTAGGAATGAATAAAAATAGTTATTATTTCCTACATAATGCAAATGAGCATATTGCACATTGGATTCCTCACTTGGTATGCTAGTAGAGGCTTCGTAATACCTAATAAGAGGGGAAATAGAATGAAGAAGATATATGGTCAACTCACGATTTTTTTACTCGCTATTGCCTATTTCCATCCTACCTTAATCCATGCAGCTAATTTAAAGGATGAACGTATGGTTACAAGTGAATCGGCTGTCGTGATGGAAATGAATTCTGGTCAAATACTTTACGAAAAGAATAGTCAAGAAAGGCTTCCACCCGCAAGTATTACAAAGATAGCAACCGCTATTTATGCAATTGAAAAAGGCAACTTAGAAGATTATGTAACCACTAGTGAAAACGCTCGAAATGTTGATGGAACTAGGGTGTATTTAGAAATAGACGAAGAAGTACCTTTAGAAAAGTTAATCCAAGGGTTATTGATTAATTCTGGTAATGATGCTGGTGTAGCCATAGCTGAACATTTTAGTGGTTCAGTTGAAGCATTTGCTGAGGAATTAAATGACTTTCTTTTGGAAGAGGTTGGCGTAGAAAATACGCAATTTAAAAACCCACATGGTTTATATGACCCTATGCATGTAACAACAGCAGAGGATATGGCAAAAATAACACAATATGCTATGAAAAATGATACATTCAAAGAATTCTTTAACACAATTAATCTTAACTGGGACGGTGAAGGATGGGATACGACCCTTATTAATCATCATATCCTAGTAAGAGATCAATCCTACGAAGGAATCACTGGTGGAAAAAATGGCTTTGTCGATGAATCTGGATTCACTCTTGTGACAACAGCAACGCGTGGCTCTCTAAGTCTTGTTGCTGTTACGTTAAATACACCCTATGCAAATCTTGCATACCAAGATGCCATAACTCTTTTAGATTATGGGTTTACTCAATTTGAAAATGAGACAATTTTTGCTAATGAGCCATTCCAAAGTCAAAAGGAGAAAACCTTTATCACCACTACTGATATAGCATACACAAAAAGAGTAGGGGAAGAAGTACATCAACAGGTATCCGAGAATGGGAAATTAACAATAGTAGGAGAGGATGACCGATTACTTCAATCCATTCAACTAGAAGAAGTGAAAACAAAAGAAGAAGAGAAGCAACTTAAGGATCAGATCATATATGCAGAAGAAGATGATGATCATGAAGGAAATCTTTTACCATATTTCATTTTAGGTGCAATCATCTTTACAATTCTTATGGCATTGTTGTTTTTGATGCAAGTGAAAAAGACATAATAGGCTAGCTTTTTAAACAACTTTGCAAAATATAAACTATTCATATATAATTTACTAGTGGCTCTATGAATCTCTTTAAAGTGGATAAGAATAGACTTGCTGCTACTTTTACTTACTAGGCCTTGTAGAGGACTTATTATCTGAACCTAACAAAACGACTAAATAGATGTTTTACTGCTTGTAAAGATTCAACTGTAAAATCGTGTTAAAGAGGCAGGGCTATTGCCAATGTCTCTTTTTTACACATAAGTAGTTAAAAATGACAAATGAATACCCGAAGTAACACGCTAACATGTACTTCTCTGTTAAGTTATTGGAAAATTCTATAAATTGAAAGGAGGCAATCACATGTATAAAAACACGTGGAATTTAGACAGCCTATTTGAAAATGGAAGTCATTCTATATCATTTGCGAAATATCTAGATGAAATAGAAAAAAACATAGAACAAGTAAAAGAATTATTAAGTAACTGGCCTTCAAGTTTTTCCGAAGAACGTCATCCTCTTTTTATAACTACAATTGAAAGCACTTCAAAAATTGCTGTGAAAGTAGAGCAAGCACATTCATTTGTTGGCTGTTTACAAGCACAAGATACAACTGATTACCAGGCGAATCTTTTAAAGTCAAAAGTGACTACTTTGGATACGTCTTTTGCCAAGGTTGTCCTTAAGCTAGAGAACTTATTTTCCTTCATTGATGAAGATGAGTGGCAGAAGCTATTGAAAATGCCTGAACTATGTGAGTTGTCGTTTATCCTAAATGAAATGAGAGATTCCGCTAAAGAAAAATTGACTGTCGATAAAGAGCAGCTTATTCAAGAATTATCAGTCAATGGGTACGTTGGTTGGGAACAACTGTATGATTTATTAGTAGCTGCTGTACAAATACCTTATCATGATGGAAGCGAAGTGAGCATGCTTTCAGTCGGTCAAGCAGCTAATAAAATGTCTGATGCTAATCGTGTTGTTCGTCGTCATGTTTTTGAAAAGTGGGAGCAAGCTTGGGAGAAGCAAAAGGAAATGTTTGCAGAAACCCTTAATCGTATTGCAGGCTTCCGTTTATCCGTATATAAAGAACGAGGTTGGGAGAATCCTCTAAAAGAGCCACTTGCATTGAATCGAATGAAGCAGGAAACTCTTGATGTCATGTGGCAAGTGATAGCAGAAAATAAACAGCCTCTTGTGAAGTATTTAAATCAGAAGGCAAAGGTATTAGGGCTAAATAAGCTCAGCTGGTATGACCTAGAGGCACCGTTAGGGCAAGCGGATTCAGTGATGACATATGACGAAGGTGCTCAATTCATCATCAAGCATTTTGATCAATTTGGTCCTCGATTAACACAGTTTACGAAAGATGCTTTCGAGAATCAGTGGATTGAGGCAGAGGATCGTTCTAATAAAGCACCTGGTGGCTTCTGCACAGGCTTTCCTGAAAGTCAAGAGTCTAGAATTTTTATGACCTATTCTGGGACAGCTTCGAATGTTTCTACACTCGCTCATGAGCTGGGCCATGCATTTCATACCGATGTGATGAAGGATGTACATCCTTTAAATAGTGATTATGCAATGAATGTTGCAGAAACGGCATCGACGTTTGCAGAGATGATTGTTGGTGATGCAGCACTGAAACAAGCTGAAAATGAAACAGAACGACTGGCACTCTTAGATGATAAGTTACAAAGAAGCGTAGCAATGCTGATGAATATCCATGCAAGATATATTTTTGAAACGAGTTTCTATGAAGAAAGAAAACAAGGGTACGTATCAAGTGAAAAATTGTCACAGCTTATGGTTTCAGCTCAGAAAGAGGCTTATGGAGATTCTTTAGACGAATATCACGCTTCGTTTTGGGCATCAAAGTTACATTTCTATATTACAGATGTACCGTTCTATAATTTTCCATATACGTTTGGGTTTTTATTCTCCCTTGGTATTTATGCACATGCGATTTATGAAGGTTCATCATTCGAAGAGAAATATATCGCTTTATTAAAAGATACAGGTTCTATGACTGTAGAAGACTTAGCAAAAAAACATTTAGCTGTTGATTTAACTAAGCCAGATTTCTGGGAGAAAGCAGTTAAAATGGCAACAGAAGATGTAGAAGAGTTTATAAAACTTACAAAGGATAAAGGCTGATCTATAGAAGGTATAATTTCTTTCTAAAACTGTGACTTTTTAGTAAATATGTACCCTTTGTAAAATCCTTGAAAAAAAGGTTCGAAAAACCTAATAAAAGGGAAAAGAATATAAAATTTGAAAAAGAGGTGGTTAGCATGAAGCTAGCAACGAAGATTATTATTGGTCTCATTCTAGGTGCAATTACTGGATTAATTCTTAATTTTACATCACCTGATTTATTTGAGACTCTAAACACATTCATTTTTGCTCCACTTGGTCAAATATTTCTTAACTTAATTAAAATGCTTGTTGTACCAATTGTCTTTTTCTCTATTACTCTTGGAGTAGCAGGCTTGGGTGATCCTAAGAAGCTTGGACGAATGGGAATCAAAACAATTGCGTTTTTCCTAGTTACGACTGCAATCGCGATTGTTATTGGTTTAACATTATCTAGTGTAATTCAACCAGGTAATGCAGGAACATTTAATACAGAAGGTTTAGAATTTGAGGCAAATGAAGCTCCATCAACAGTGGACACATTATTAAATATCATTCCAGCTAATCCGATTCAATCATTTGCTGAAGGAAATATGCTGCAAATTATCGCATTCTCAATCTTTATTGGAATCGGAATTACTATGTTGGGGGAAAAAGCGAGTACCATTCGTAAATTTGTGGAACAAGGTAACGAATTAATGATGTATTTAGTTAATTTAATCATGAAATTTGCTCCATATGGTACATTTGGTTTAATTGCCACAGCTGTTGGTAGTCAAGGCTATGACGCTATTAAAGCAATGGGCTTATACATGTTTGTTGTTGTTTTAGCACTTGTCGTTCATGCTCTGATTACGTATGGTTCGGCTGTATATTTCATTGCGAAGTATAATCCGATTACATTCTTTAAAAAGTTCTCACCTGCTATGACAGTTGCATTCAGTACTTCTAGTAGTAATGCAACACTACCAATCTCTATGGAAACAGCGCAAAATAATTTAAAAATCCCTAAAGCAATTAGTGGGTTTGTACAGCCTTTAGGTGCAACAATTAATATGGACGGTACTGCAATTATGCAAGGTGTTGCGACGGTCTTCATCGCACAGGTGTATGGTGAGTCGTTAACCACAATGGAACTAGTTACTGTTGTCTTAACAGCCGTATTAGCAAGTATTGGTACAGCTGGAGTTCCTGGTGTAGGCTTAATCCTTTTAGCAATGGTCTTAAGCTCTGTAGGTTTACCGGTAGCTGGTATAGGCTTAATTATCGGGATAGACCGCTTATTAGATATGGCACGTACGGCAATTAATATCACTGGAGATGCTGCGTGTGCGTTAGTTGTTTCTGAAACAGAAAAGAAGCATATGGAACCGCAGAAATTATAGTTCTTAAAAATGTTGGTTGGTTACATGGAATAGACTGTAGACCGAAGGGGGTTAGGATGAGTATATCCTGACCCCTTTTTGACTTGCTAATAAACTGCGGGAGTTTAACGATGTCTCATTCTTCCGAATAGATAGTTCATTATTGAGTAGAATAAAAGACTATAGCTTCTTATCGAGGCTACGGGCAATAGAGGATACAAAATAGTGAGATTCGCTAAGAGAATTAATACTGTAAGCGGTTAAACGATTTATTTTAGCCTTAAATAAACAGTAATCAATAAAAAACAGCCTTTACTAGTAAAGATAGTGAGGAGTAATATCTATACATACTCATTTGTAAGAATACGTTTATCCAGTAAATAGAATAAACAAGTCAATATCGCTTAATCCTAATAATAGGAGCGGGGGAACCAATTATAGAGTGTAAGAACTCTGGGGGTGAATCAAACGAAACAACCGTTTGTAGGGCTACTTCTTAGTCCGAATCCGACAGCTAACCTCGTCAGCGTTAGAGGAGTTGATTATGTGCAAAGACACAGATACAATATACCTCTGTGTCTTTTTGGTGCGAAAAAACATAGAGTTCTAAGATGACCTGTACTAGTCTCATGGTAGATCCTTTAATTACTAGCATAGCGTATAGGAAGAAATACAAGAAAATTGGAAAGAAGGAAACGAAAGTGAAAAAGCAATTTGCCGTTTTTGGGCTAGGTCGATTTGGTGGAAGCTTAGTGAAGGAATTTTATGAACTAGGAATTGAAGTTTTAGCCATAGATAATAATGATGAAAAAATCCAACAGTATTCACCTTTTGCAACTCATGCAGTGAAAGCAAATGCCATTGACGAATCCATTTTGAAGCAATTAGGTGTACGTAATGTGGATCATGCTTTTGTTTCCTTTGGTGATGATATTGAGGCCAGTATCCTTACGTCTCTTATTTTAATTGAAATGGGTGTGCCCCAGGTTTGGGCAAAGGCACAGAATGATTATCATCATAAAGTGCTCGAAAAAATTGGCGTTCATAAGATTATTCATCCAGAACGAGATATGGCAAAACGTATTTCCCATCATATTATTTCAGAGAAGATGATCGATTATATTGAACTCTCAAAGGAGTACAGCTTAGTTGAACTAATTGCTACGAATAAATTAAATAATAAGAAGATCCAGGAATTAAACATTCCTAAAAAATATGGGTGTAATATAGTAGGAATTCAACGAGGGGAAGAGATTTGTGTATCTCCTACTGGAGACGAAACAATTGAGAAGGGTGATGTATTACTTCTAATTGGAAAAAATAAGGATCTGATAGATTTTGAAGAGTATGGTATGTAACGATGAGTATGAAAAGGTACGTAAATCTTAATCCCTCTCAATTATTGGTAGTGATTTTCGTCATTTCAATCTCTATAGGAACATTTCTCTTAAAGCTCCCATTTGCCACGTACGATTCGATTAAATGGGTGGATGCGTTATTTATTTCGACTTCAGCTATGACAGTGACTGGGCTCGCAACAGTTGATCCTGGAACGACCTTTACATTATTTGGTCAAATGATTATTGCTTTCCTTATCCAAGTTGGTGGTTTAGGGATCATGTCATTTGCGGTGCTTATCTTTCTTGTATTGGGTAAAAAGATAGGATTAAAAGAACGATTGTTAATCCAGCATGCTCTTAATCAAACCTCTGTTGGTGGTGTCATTAAGCTAGTAAAGTATCTATTTCTTTTCTCTATTACCATCGAGTTAATGGCCATGCTGTTTTTGTCTATACGCTGGGTGCCTCAGTTTGGTTGGTCAAAGGGTTTATTCTACAGCTTCTTTCATTCCATATCGGCATTTAATAATGCAGGGTTTGCATTATGGCCAGACAATCTCATGCAATTTGTAGGGGACCCGTTAGTAAATATCGTCATATCAGTCCTCTTTATCATTGGTGGAATAGGTTTTGTTGTCTTAGTAGACATCTGGCAAAAAAGAAGCTTTAAAAAATTATCTCTTCATACGAAGCTAATGATTGTAGGGACATTTATAATGAACCTCATTGCTATGGTATTTTTATTTTGTATAGAATATCATAACCCTTACACATTAGGGGGGTTGACTTTTGGAGAGAAACTGTGGGCCTCCTATTTTCAAGCTGTTTCTCCAAGAACAGCAGGATTTAACACGTTAGATATAAGTCAATTAGACGAAACAAGCCTTTTTTTCATAATGATATTGATGTTTATTGGGGCTGGAAGTGGATCAACAGGTGGGGGAATTAAACTTACGACTGCTCTAGTTATTACGCTCGCAACAATTTCTTTTTTGAGGGGGAAAAATGAAGTTGTAGTTGCAAAGAGAACAATCCCATCCTCCACGATAGGAAAGGCCTTGGCTATCACAATGACAAGTATTTTATTCGTCATATTAGGGATTCTGCTATTGAACATAACGGAGAATCAAACTCCGTTTCTTGATTTAATGTTCGAAGTAGTTTCAGCATTTGGTACTGCAGGGCTTTCAACAGGGGTAACAGCGGGGCTAACAGCAATAGGAAAACAAATGATTATTTTTACAATGTTTATAGGGAAGCTTGGTCCATTAACGTTAATGTTTTCCTTAGCAACAAAATCAAAAGACAAAATCCGCTATCCTCAGGAAGAAATTTTGACAGGGTAAGAATAAGCAGGCCTAATTGGGCCTGCTCTAGGCGTATATATATACTAATAATGGGATAGAAAAAGCGAGGCAAGTAGGCCAAGAGAAGCAATCAGTCCAACACTTGCACCACCTTCTTCAAAAGCCTCTGGCATCATGGTGGAGGCAACCATTGCTATAATTCCACCAGCAGCAAATGCAGAAATAGACGATATGATGGCTTCAGAAGCATTTTTTAAGAATAGATAGCCAAGAAGTGAGCTAAGAGCTGACAAACAAACGACAATCGTCCACATATACAGAATTTTCTTCTTTGCATAGCCATCTTTCTTAAGACCAACTGTACTAGAAAGTCCTTCAGGAAAGTTACTAATAAAAACAGCAATGACCATTAAATAGCTCACTGTTCCCTGTGTCAATAAACTGACTCCGATTATGACTGATTCTGGTATTGCATCTATAACAGTTCCGATAAATATAGATAGTCCTGAGGAATTCTGCTCTCTTTTTTTTGATCTTTTCCGATCGCTTGCCCCTTTTTTTGTGAGGATGAATTCAGATAAAGTAAAGACAAGAGAACCAGATAGAAAGCCAATGGACGTGGCCATTATTCCCCCTTCGTTTACAGCTTCAGATAGAAGTTCAAATGAAGCTGCCCCTATTAATACGCCTGTTCCAAAGGACATGATGAGTCCTGTGATTTTTTTTGGTAAATTCATATAAAGACCGATTAAAGCTCCTAATAAGATCGAAGAGCCAGCAAATGCCCCCCATAACCCTGCCTGAAACAAGCCATTCATCCCCTATTCGTTACATTCTTCCTTTCTATATTTCCCATATACGGGATAGAAAAAACAAGGGAAGTAAAATCTTACAACAGAAGTACAAATTCGACTTGTAATTGAAAATGATTTTCAAAATCATTATTTTTTTGATACTATATAAGAACGTAGAGAAAAATGCACGTTATGCTGTTATTTCCAATCCCAATATGCTAATTCTAAGACACAAGATAAGAGCTTCTTGATTATAGTGTTAGTAAAACTTTATTAAAAAGGTTGAGACATGATGGTTAATTTAACACAAAGTGAATTCGAACAACTAAAGAAGTTTCGCTTAAGCTGTGAAAATACCACGGCTCACTTAGCTATGAACTGCCTTGATTTATTAGAACCAGAGAAATTAAGGGTTCTTATTCATGATAAAAATATTCAAAGAAAATTAAATACATCGAGGAAGCAAGTAATTGGATCTATGTTCATGAAGAGATATGCATTTGTCGCTGCGCTTATCTTGTATTCAATGAGTGCTTATAATAAGGGCTTAAATTGCAGCATGGAAAATGTCTCACTGCTTCATAATGAAAATGATCCAATATGGCTGCCACATGTATATTTAAAGGATTTAACCGTAACAATTCCAGATGGTAGCAATAGAGATCAGTGGAGACAGACACTGGTTGAAACTTTATTTAAAGGGCATATCTCTCCTATCATTTCCGCAGTAGCAAAGGAGACGAAAATGTCAAAGACGATTCTCTGGGAAAATACAGCGATATATATTTTTTGGATGTATGAGACCTTGTTACAGCAAGAATTAAATGAAGACGAGCGAGCGATCATAAATAGTGACTTTCAATATGTTGTATTAGACGCACCTCCCGAGCTTTTTGGATGGAAAGGAACAAATCCATTATCACGGTTTTTTGTAGAAAAAGTTGAAAATGTTAGAAAAAGGTCAACATGTTGTTTGTTCTATTTCACATCAAAGAATGGTGATCGTTGTAAAACATGTCCAATAGAATGTAATAAACCAAACAACAACTAATAAAGGAGCTTGTTTCATGGAAAATGAACTTCATAGGAAAATGGATGGGTTACTAGAGAAGTATACAGAACTTCTTTTGGGAGATTCATCAGAGGACTTAAAAGATAAAGTAAAAATGTGGGCTTTATACACACATATTTCAAAATCAATGCCTGCATTAGCTAAGCATTGGAATAGTACATACCCAGATGATAAAGAAGAGTTGAAACGAATCATTAATGAAATAAAAGAGTTGAATGAAACTCACCGACGTACTATGAAAAAAGAGGAAGACTGATCACCACCCAAAGACTGAAGAAAAACTCGATACTAATCGGGCTTCTCTTCAGTCTTTTTATTTAGCAAATAGGTTAGTTTCTTGATGGTAAGTAAATTTCACGACAGCATATACGTAACATACATGTGTCTTCATGAGAACAGTCGGTGGTTATGTCTGATTGTGGTGTGGGCACGCATCTTTTGTAAGTCCAGTTGTATTCTTCTTAACCGAATTCTACGTTTTTACCTAGCTTTTACATCTGCTATTAAGAAGGCTGATTCTTAACAGATACGCATTGGTCCACATATAGTATAAAAGAATTGAATAAAGTCTAATAAGAAACAAAATCATATTCATGCTTTTAAATGAAAGGTGTGACGGTATAAAAACGGATAGGGAGGGTTTTATGTGGATCGAATCGTTAGAAACTCTTTTATGTTTTTATCCAGAAATAAATTTATGACTAATTTTGCTAATAAGTATGGACATAAATTAGGTGCTTCAAGATTTGTTGCGGGAGAAACGATTGAAGAAGCAGTGAAGGTCATAAGAGGCTTAAATGAGAAAGGCCTAGAGGTTACTTTAGATCATCTAGGTGAGTTTATTCATAATGAAAAAGAAGCGATCAATAAAACAAATCAATGCATTGATTCTATTTATGAAATTGGTAAAGAAGGAGTGCATTCACAAATTTCTGTAAAATTAACGTCTCTAGGATTAGATATCTCGGACGAAGTAGTGGTAGAAAATATGAGGCGGATCCTTCGGGAAGCGGAAATATGTGATGTGTTTGTCACAATTGATATGGAAGATCATTCTAGATGTGAAAAAACATTAACTATTTTTAAAAAGCTAAAGGAAGAGTTCCCTCATCACGTCGGTACTGTCCTACAGGCCTATTTGTACAGATCAGTCTACGATATAGATGACCTCAATCCTTATCAAGCACCTCTACGACTAGTCAAAGGTGCATATAAGGAATCAGCAAAAGTAGCTTTCCCTGATAAAGCAGAGGTAGATGAGAATTTCAAACATATTATTATGATGCATATGATTAATGGGAATTTTACTGCAGTGGCTACACACGATGATCACATTATTGATTTTACGAAGCAAATAGTGAATCAATATCAGATACCAAGAGAGCAATATGAATTTCAAATGCTGTATGGAATTAGACCTGAAAAACAGCTTCAATTAGTAAAGGAAGGGTATCAGGTTAGAATTTATGTACCATATGGGACGGATTGGTACGGGTATTTCATGAGAAGGATGGCAGAGAGACCTGCTAATGTTTCTTTCGTGGTAAAGGGGATGTTTCGTAAGTAATGAAAGAGAGGGGATGGTAATGGTCATCCCCTAAGAAGTCAAGACTTACAAATCGTCAGATCCCATATTGTGTTGCTTATACTGTTGGTTTTGGCTAGTACGTTTTCCTCCGCCAGCTTTTTCGTTAGTAGGACCTGCATTTCCTTTCACGCTTGCTGCGCTAACACCTGCTTTTGATGGAGATTTTTTTAAGCGTGCCATTAAGCTCACCCCCTAGAAATATAGCTTTTCCAACGAGTAATAGGATTATTTATGAAAAAAAACAATAAAGTTATTGAAGAAATTTTCGAAATCTTTTATATTATAGATAGAGGAACTCATTCGCAAGGTTCATTTTTTTTGGGAGAAAAATGAATGAGTATTCATTCAAAATAAGGGGGAAGATGTATGTTCCAGCAAATTAAGAGAGCTGCTGTATTAGGTTCAGGTGTTATGGGATCAGGAATTGCAGCACATTTAGCAAACATCGGTATTCCGGTTTTACTTTTAGATATTGTGCCACGAGAATTGAATGAAGATGAGAAAAAGAAGGGGTTAACGTTAGATGATCAGGCAGTAAGGAATCGAATTGCACAAACAGCGGTTCAAAAGCTTTTCAAGCAAAAACCAGCCCCACTAACTGATAAATCAAACGTAGAGAGAATTACAGTAGGAAACTTTGAAGATGATATGGAGAAATTACAAGAGGTCGACTGGGTTATAGAAGTTGTAGTCGAAAACTTAGCTGTTAAACATAAAGTTTTTTCTCAAGTTGATCAATATAGAAAATTAGGGAGTATCATAAGCTCAAATACATCAGGGATATCTGTAGAAGCAATGGCTGAAGGGCGTTCAGAGGATTTTAGAAAACACTTTTTAGGAACACATTTTTTTAACCCTCCACGCTATTTAAAACTATTAGAAGTGATTCCGACTAAGGATACTGATAAAGAAGTCTTAGCCTTTATGAAGCAGTTCGGTGAAGATGTTTTGGGAAAAGGTGTTGTAGAAGCGAAGGATACACCTAACTTTATTGCAAATCGCATTGGTACCTACGGTCTACTTGTTACGGTACAAGAAATGATCAAAGGTGAATACAGTGTTGGAGAAGTCGATTCTGTCACAGGACCATTAATCGGTCGACCTAAAAGTGCAACGTTTCGCACATTAGATGTGGTTGGACTCGATACATTTGCACATGTAGCGAAAAATGTATATGACCAAGTAGATGGAAGCGAAAAAGAAGTATTTGAGATTCCAGCCTTTATGCAGAAAATGCTTGATAATGGATGGTTGGGAAGTAAGAGTGGGCAAGGCTTCTTTAAAAAAGAGGGAAAAGCTATCCTTGAACTGAATCCCGAAACCTTTGAATACCAAGAAAGGAAGAAATTAAAGGCGTCGTCTATTGAATTAGCAAAACAGGCAAAAGGCTTATCAAACAAATTGAAAGCGCTTATTTATGCAGAGGATCGCGCGGGTGAATTGCTAAGAGGGATTACGCTTCCGACTCTTGTATATTCCGCACAGCTATTTGGGGAAATTGCAGACGATATCGTGGCGATTGACCAAGCGATGAAGTGGGGATTTGGATGGGAAATGGGTCCTTTTGAATTATGGGATGCAATCGGAGTGAAGAAATCTGTAGAACTCATACAAAAAAGGGGTATGGAAGTACCTACCTGGGTAACAGAGATGCTAGCTAAAGGTCATGAAACGTTCTACTTAAACGAAAATGGTGTCCGTTTCTTCTACCATAATGGGGAATACCGCCAATTACATCAAAATCCTAAAGTGATTAACTTGAAGAATTACAAAGAAATTCACGGTGTGTTAAAAAAGAATAGCGGTGCAAGCTTCATTGATTTAGGTGACGGTGTTGCATTGCTAGAATTCCATTCTCAAAGCAATGCAATTGGTCTTGATATCGTGCAAATGATTAATTTTGCTATAGATGAAGTGGAAAAGAACTTCAAGGGTCTTGTTATAGGAAATCAAGGAAAGAACTTCTGTGTTGGAGCCAATCTTGGCATGATCTTGATGGAAGCTCAAGATGATAATATTTTTGAAATTGAGATGGTTGTTCAGCATTTCCAGCAAGCCATGATGAAATTAAAATACAGCAAAAAACCTGTTGTAGCTGCTCCGTTTGGGATGACACTTGGCGGTGGAGCAGAAATATGTTTACCTGCTAGCAGTATTCAAGCCTCGAGTGAAACGTATATGGGTCTTGTTGAAGTTGGTGTAGGTCTTATTCCAGGTGGTGGCGGTAATAAAGAGCTTTACATCAAACAGTTAAATAATATGCCTAAAGGCGCTGAATTTGATCTTCAATCTGTAGCGAACAAAGTGTTCGAAACGATTGCAATGGCAAAGGTATCAACTTCAGGAGCAGAGGCTAGAGCAAACCAATTCTTAAATGATCATGACCGAATTAGTATAAATGGAGATCACCTCTTATTTGATGCGAAACAACGAGTGATTGAACTATATGATGGTGGGTATCAACCACCAGTTAGAAAGAAGGTACCAGTTGTAGGGGAAACTGGATATGCAACCCTTTTACTTGGGGCACAATCTATGTTCCTTTCTGGTTATATTTCTGAGCATGATTTAAAAATTGCTAGAAAGCTTGCGTATGTAATAGCAGGAGGAAAGGTTCCGTTTGGAACAGAGGTAGATGAACAATATTTATTAGATTTAGAAAAACAAGCATTTTTGAGCTTAGTAGCTGAAGGGAAGTCTCAACAAAGAATGCAGCATATGCTTGTAAAAGGAAAACCACTAAGAAACTAATAGCTTAGTGGTAATGCTTTCACGTTAGGAATACTTTTTTTACACAAGAGCTTTTGTAACAACATAAATCAATTGTTAAAGGATTGGGAGGGGTAAATATGCGAGAAGCAGTCATAGTAGCAGGCGCAAGAACACCTGTTGGAAGAGCGAAAAAAGGAACGCTTGCACATGTTCGACCAGATGATCTTGGTGCATTAGTCGTAAAAGAAACATTAAAACGCGCAGGAAATTACGAAGGGAATATTGATGATCTTATTATGGGATGTGCAATGCCTGAGGCTGAGCAAGGTTTAAATATGGCAAGAAATATCGGTGCATTAGCAGGGCTACCCCATACTGTACCAGCTATCACAATTAATCGATACTGCTCTTCAGGATTACAAAGTATTGCATACGGTGCAGAAAAAATTATGTTAGGGCAGACAGATACTGCTATCGCTGGTGGAGCTGAATCAATGAGTCTTGTTCCAATGATGGGGCACACGGTTCGTCCAAATGCACGACTTGCAGAAGAAGCACCAGAATATTATATGGGAATGGGTCATACGGCTGAAAAGGTTGCTGAAAAATATGGTATTTCCCGCCAAGAGCAAGATGAGTTTGCGGTTCGTAGTCATCAAAGAGCTGCAAACGCTATTAAAGAAGGGAAGTTCAGTGAAGAAATTGTACCAGTTGACGTCGCTTTGCGAACAGTAGGAGCAGATCATAAGCTGTCAGAGAAAATGGTTCAGTTTAGTCAAGATGAGGGAGTACGTGCAAACACAACTTCTGAAATTCTTAGCAAGTTAAAACCTGCTTTCAATGTAAGAGGATCCGTTACGGCTGGAAATTCTTCACAAACAAGTGATGGGGCTGCTGCTGTTTTGCTAATGGACCGTGATAAAGCAGAATCTCTAGGCTACCAACCAATGGTTAAATTCAGATCCTTTGCAGTTGCCGGTGTCCCACCAGAAATCATGGGGGTTGGTCCCGTGGCTGCAGTTCCATTAGCACTTAAATATGCTGGTCTAGAGCTATCAGATATTGGACTATTTGAATTAAATGAAGCCTTTGCATCACAGTCTATTCAAGTTATCCGTGAGCTAGGATTAGATGAGGAAAAGGTAAATGTAAATGGAGGAGCCATCGCACTAGGGCATCCACTAGGCTGTTCAGGAGCAAAGCTAACATTATCGCTGATTCACGAAATGAAGCGTCGTAATGAGCAATTTGGAGTTGTGACAATGTGTATTGGTGGCGGAATGGGTGCTGCTGGGGTATTTGAATTAATTTAGTATTTATCTTTATTAAAGTCTACGATTCTACTAGTAGGCAGTATTCCAAGGGGTTAGGCTTCTAAACTAATTGATAATGGGGGAAATAACATGTCTAAAACAACTGATTCAGTAATCAAAGGCGGTAGTTTTTTAATAGAGGATGTAACATATGAACAAATCTTCACACCTGAGGATTTCACTGACGAACACAAAATGATTGCAAAAACGACGGAGGATTTTGTCGTAAATGAAGTATTACCTCACTTAGAGGATATTGAAAATCATCAATTTGATAAGTCTGTAAAGCTATTAAAGCAAGCAGGTGAACTAGGATTATTAGGAGCAGACGTTCCAGAAGAATATGGTGGATTTGGTTTAGATAAAATCAGTTCCGCACTTATTACCGAGAAGATTTCCCGTGGTGGTAGCTTCTCCTTATCTTTCGGTGCCCATGTAGGAATTGGATCATTACCAATTGTATTATTCGGCAATGAAGAGCAAAAACAAAAATACTTACCAGGCCTAGCGTCAGGGGAATTGTTAGCAGCTTATGCCCTAACTGAGCCGAACTCAGGATCTGATGCACTAGGAGCTAGAGCGACAGCAAAACTAAATGCAGAAGGCACTCATTATGTACTAAACGGTGAAAAACAATGGATCACAAATTCTGGCTTTGCAGATGTGTTTGTTGTCTATGCGAAGGTAGACGGTGAGCATTTCTCAGCATTTATCGTTGAGAAGGAATATCCAGGTGTCTCAACAGGTCCAGAAGAAAAGAAAATGGGGATCAAAGGCTCCTCTACACGAACGTTAATTTTAGAGGATGCTCTTGTGCCGAAAGAAAATCTTTTAGGTGAGCTAGGAAAAGGTCATGTTATTGCATTTAATATTCTTAATATTGGACGTTATAAATTGGCTGTTGGAACAATTGGTGGTTCAAAGCGTGTAATCGACTTATCTGTTCAATATGCAAACCAACGTCAACAATTTAAAACACCAATTTCACGATTCTCACTTATCCAAGAAAAATTAGCGAACATGGCAGCTAAAACATATGCGATGGAAAGC
This sequence comes from Bacillus weihaiensis, assembly GCF_001889165.1. Lineage (GTDB taxonomy): Bacteria > Bacillota > Bacilli > Bacillales > Bacillaceae > Metabacillus > Metabacillus weihaiensis. Next base: position 619,948 of record NZ_CP016020.1, read on the forward strand.
TCAGTCTATCGTACAGTTGGTTTATTTGAAGATCGAATGAGTCAATTAACAGATGAAGAAATAAAGGATGGAAAAGAAGTAGCAGCATCAATCGCTGAATATGCTATAGAGTGTTCACTAAACAAGGTCTTCGGTTCTGAAACATTAGATTATGTAGTGGATGAAGGCGTTCAAATTCATGGCGGCTATGGCTTTATGGCAGAGTATGAAGTAGAGCGTATCTATCGTGATTCACGTATTAACCGTATCTTCGAAGGAACAAATGAGATTAATCGCCTGTTAGTGCCAGGCACCTATCTTCGTAAAGCAATGAAGGGTGAGCTTCCGTTATTCCAAAAAGCACAAAGCTTGCAAGAGGAACTGATGATGCTGATGCCTCAAGAAGTAGGTGATGGAACTTTAGAGCAAGAAAAATATTTACTAACAAACGCTAAGAAAATCGGTATTTTAATTGCTGGATTGGCAGCTCAAAAGTACGGAAAAGAATTGCAAAAAGAGCAAGAAGTGCTAGTGAATATTGCTGATATTGTAAGTAATATTTATGCAATGGAATCTGCAATCCTACGAACAGAAAAAGCTATTGCTAATTCTGGAGAAGAGAAAAATCAACAGAAATTATTATACACTCAAGTGTATTGCCAAGAAGCATTTAACGAAATTGAAGCACATGCAAAAGAATCACTTATATCCATTGAATCAGGAGATTCTTTACGTATGATGATATCTGCTCTTCGCAAATTCACAAGACATACCCCAATTAATGTTATTGGGAAAAAACGAGAAATTGCGGCAGCGATTATTGAGAAGAATGCGTATTTATCTTAAGGAATCAATAAAGAAAAAATGTGAGGCTGACTAACCATCAGCCTTTTTGGTTGCTTAGCGATGCAAAAAGGGATTAACTTCGACATCATGCTCCACCAGTCTGACTTTTGCAAAAAAAGTGTCTAGCCCCTATAGGCATAAACCAATTTAAAATGGAAGGAAAAGGACGATTTATATACTCTAACTATTGTCGAAAAAACACTCTGTTTAGAGTGAGGGATTTCATAATAAATAGCCAAAACGTTTAAAAGGAGCCGATTCTATAAACAAAGACACTTGCCATTAATTATTTACAAACATATTTAGAACAGTAACAGGAGCTTCTGATATCAATAGTAAGAGTCTATCTGGCCTTAAGACACTTGATAGTAGGATTGTTTATCCACCTATGATAAGATAAAATGAGAAAAAAGTTTCTTAAAGGTGGTGAAGAATGATGGCTCTAGACTTCTATTGGTATCCAAAATGTGGGACATGCCGTAAAGCGAAAAAATGGTTAGAAGAAAATAATCAAGATGTAAACGAAATACATATTGTTGAAAACCCACCAAGTAAAGATGAGTTAACGGCAATTTATAAAAAAAGTGGACTTGATCTTAAGAAATTCTTCAATACTAGTGGTCAAAAATATCGTCAATTAGGTTTGAAAGATAAACTACCAGATATGAGCGAGGATGAAATTCTTGAATTGCTCTCTTCTGATGGCATGTTAATTAAAAGACCGATTACGGTTGGTAGTGACAACATAACAGTAGGTTTTAAAGAAGAACAATTTAAGGATGCATGGTTAGCTTAAGCTACTCTCCATTGCATGGCCTAAATTAAAGGACTGAAATAGGTTTATTCAAAAGAAATTGTTGCATGACTTGCTATAAACTGGTACAACAGTAGTGTTAATAGGTGTACGTTTTTAAAAAATCATTGCTTGGAGTATAGATACACCTGAGACAGGATCATACCGAAGTGATGATAGAAGAAAATAGGCCCTTATTTAACCATCATTTACTACGATGAAAACTTTATGCTTACTAGGAGGCAATACAATGAACATACCGAAGGAATTACGTTATTCAGAAGAGCACGAATGGGTAAAAGTTGAAGACAATAAAGTGCGAATTGGTATTACAGATTTCGCTCAATCCGAGTTAGGTGATATTGTATTCGTAGAATTACCTGAAGTTGGAGATGACATTAAAGCTGATGAGCCATTTGGTAGCGTTGAATCAGTAAAAACTGTTTCTGAACTTTATGCACCAATCAGCGGTAAAGTCGTTGAAATTAATAGTGATTTAGATGATAGTCCTGAATTCGTGAATGAATCTCCATATGAAAAAGCATGGATGGTCGTAGTAGAACCAACAAACATTGAAGATGTTGAAAAATTAATGACAGCAGAACAATATGAAGAAATGACGAATGAAGGCTAATAAAGCATGATATGAAAAAATATGGACACCCTAAAAGTAGGTAAAGGAGGGTGTCCATATGTCTATACAAAAACAACGATTAGATATTACAGACAGAGTCGTAGGGAAATTTGGTGATGGACAATTGAATCTTTATCTTGAAAAAGAGAAAATTGGCCAGATGGTTACAGAAAACCAATATAACTTAAAACAAGGCTTTGAATTTGATCAAAATCGCTTTTACCAATATGCAGATGTTGTAACAGGTAAAGATCAAAAATATGTTGATTGTGATGATGAAAATGGATGGTGCTAAGCAGTGGTAAATCCACTGCTCTTTTTGCCATTATTATGTAACGATAAAGATTTGTCAAAAATCATGAAAATAAAGGGAAACAACCTCGACAAATCGAATAAGGTATAGAAAGATTCTTATTTCAAAAAACAGGTGATGGCTATGTCGTTAGTTGAGGTTGAAAAAGTAATAATTGTTGAAGGTAAGTCAGATAAAAAGAAAGTATTACATGTGCTAGCAGAACAAATTGAAATTATCTGTACAAACGGTACAATTAGCTTATCAAAAATGGATGAACTTATTGATGAATTATATTTAAAAGATGTTTATATTTTAGTTGATTCAGATGATGCAGGCGATCGACTCAGAAAACAATTTAAGCGAGAGTTTCCAGAAGCATCTCATCTTTATATTGATAAAACCTACAGAGAAGTTGCAACTGCACCTGATCAACATATAGCATCAGTTCTACTAAGTGCCAATATAGACGTTAATGCGAAATATCTATAAAAGGGGAAATATCAGCTAGTTATGAAAGAGTGGAATGAAAAAAAATTACTAATAAACGATAAAGGGCTTATGTTGCTCTATTTGTATACCCCGATGTGTGGTACATGCCAGTTGGCAAAGAAAATGTTGACAGTAGTTGATGAATTAATTTCGACAACAATCTACCAAGTGAATTTAAATTATTTTCCAGAAGATGCAAAAGCTTTAGGGATAGAAAGTGTTCCATGCATGCTTGTTTATCAAGATGGAATCCTAAAAGAAAAAGTCTATGCCTTTCAATCAGTCGCACATCTTTATGAATTAGTAAAAGCTTATCACTAATATGTGACATATTTCTCGGGAAATATATGTTTAAAGCAGAAACTGTCGACTTCTTTTTAAAGGATTCTTCTGATTTTTAAGGAAAGTAGTAAAAACTACTTTAAATCGGGGGGTCTTTTTTTTATGTCGCTAAATTTGTTTGTTGATAGCTTGAAAAAGAAAAACTATGTCTTAACCGAAATGATACAAACATCATTGTTTGTAGAGTTACAGTATCATCATGAACAAAGTGAGTATATCCATGTAACAAGAAAATTTGTGGAAAAATTAGATGGGACTCCAAATAAAGTAGATATTAAAATAGTTGGCGATAAAAATGATATTTATGACGTGTTTGAAAATAAAGTAACGTTAAAGCAGTTACTAACATTGAATCAAATTGTCATAAAAGGATCTTACCGTCATTTTCTAAAGATCGATTCTTTAATTAGATTATGTTAATTTCACTTGATAAATGGACAACCTTTCCATTAAGATAGAATTAGTCTGAAAAAACTGAAAATAGTATGTTTAGGCTTTTCTTATTCATGGATGGGGAGGAATGAAAATGGAACAAAAGCAATATCGGCCAGAAACAGTCACAATTCACGGAGGGTTAAAAAAGGATGCTATGACAGGAGCACGATCTGTTCCGATTTACCAGTCAAACGCTTACCTATTTGACAATACAGATCATGCAGCTAATTTATTTGGTTTAAAGGAACCGGGTTACATTTATACAAGAATTCATAATCCCACGTCTTCTGTGTTTGAAGAAAGAGTAGCACAGTTGGAAGGAGGAATAGGGAGTTTAGCTGTTGCAAGTGGAATGGCAGCGATTACCCTTTCTATCTTAAACATAGCTGGAGCAGGTGATGAAATAGTATCTGCTTCTACTTTATATGGCGGTACTTACAACTTGTTTGCTAATACTTTACCTAAGTATGGAATTAAAACACATTTTGTAGATCCGAAAAATTCGGAAAATTTCAGAGCTGCGATTACTCCAAATACGAAAGCCATTTTTGCTGAGACAATTGGGAACCCTAGCTTAGATGTTCTCGATATTAAAGCTGTAGCTGACATTGCTCATGAAGCTGGAATTCCTCTCATTATTGATAACACCTTTGCTACGCCGTATCTATGTAGACCTATAGAGCATGGAGCTGATATCGTTGTGCATTCAGCTACAAAATGGCTTTTAGGAAACGGCACCACTCTTGGTGGGGTAATTGTAGACGGTGGAAACTTTGATTGGAATAGCCCAAAGTTTCCTGGATTTACGACACCAGATCCTAGCTACCATGATTTAGTTTATGCTGAGGCATTAGGTGAGGTGGCTTATATTAGTAAGGCAAGAGTTCAATTACTAAGAGATTTGGGTCCAGCAATTAGTCCTTATAATTCTTTCCAATTCAATTTAGGTCTTGAAACTCTCCATGTGAGAATGAAAGAACACGTATCGAATGCAAGAAAAATGGTTCAATATCTAGAAAGCCATCCAGCTGTAGAGTGGGTTCTTTACCCTGAGCACGAGAAACACCCAGCGAAAGAGCTTGCTGCGAAATATTTACCAAAGGGTGCTGGATCAGTGGTTGTGTTTGGAATTAAAGGTGGTAGAGATGCAGGAGCTTCACTTATTAATAACGTTGAGCTTTGGTCGCATGTCGCAAACGTTGGGGATGCAAAAAGTTTAATTATCCATCCCGCAAGTACTACTCATCAGCAATTGAATACAGAGGATTTAAAGAAATCTGGCGTTACAGAAGATTTAATTCGTCTTTCAGTTGGAATCGAGCATATTGATGATTTAGTAGAGGACTTGGATCAAGCTATTTTTAAGGCAACAGGTGTGAAAGGCCTTGAAAACGTTCATTCTTAATTAACATAAACGAATAAGGAATTTCTCTATATAAAAGGGGCTGACCCAAAAGGCTTGATTTTAGACCTTGGGTTAGCCTTTTTTCATCCGTTTATCTTTTCATTCAGGTAAACGTAAAACCCGCGACGTTCCATGCACTCCAGTCACAAAGTTAACTTGAGCCTCCTCTCCTCATTCCTCCTACTTAATTGGTTTTGCAAAAAAAAAGAGCTGTAATTCCAATGAGGGTTTGTGAGAAAAATACAATGAATGAAAGGGTAAATAGAATAAATTTGACTGCGTTTACAACCTAGTAGTCACTTGGAATACCACCATCATGGTAAAATTAGTATAAAAATATTTAAATTATTATAATTGACAGTGAAAGATTTAGCATGATACAATCACACTCGTATTCAAAACTCACTTAAGAACGTATTGAACGTTCATTATATATTGATTATCTCTTATCAAGAGAGGTGGAGGGAAGTGCCCTATGAAGCCCGGCAACCATCAACTTACTTAGAGTTGAAGTGGTGCCAATTCACTCAAAGCGTATGCTTTGAAAGATGAGAGAAAGGTTTTTCCTTATGCCTTTCTGCTCATATGCAGAAAGGCATTTTTATTTATAAAACATATTTCTACTACAAAAGCTAGCTTTTAAACAGTTGTAGCAGACATAGTAAAAGAATATATAGAGAAATAAAAGTGAGCGAAATTTAGAAAGAAGGTGACAGGATGATTCTCTTAAAGGATGTAAACAAAACTTATGAAACAAAGTCAGGTAAAGTGAATGCTGTTCAGAATGTTAACCTCGAGATTCAAAAAGGTGAGATCTATGGCATAATCGGTTACAGTGGTGCGGGGAAAAGCTCTTTAATACGATTATTAAACGGATTAGAAAAACCAACAAGCGGAACGATTCAAGTTGCAGGAAATGATATCGGAACAATAAAGGGTTCTACTCTACGAGAGGCACGCCAAGAAATTAGTATGATCTTCCAACACTTTAATTTACTTTGGTCAAGAACAGTCCGTGAAAATATTGCGTTTCCATTAGAGATTGCAGGTGTTAGGAAGGCCGCTAGAAAAGCAAGAGTTGATGAATTAATTAAATTGGTGGGATTAGAAGGAAGAGAGGATGCGTATCCTTCTCAATTAAGTGGTGGGCAAAAACAACGTGTTGGAATTGCAAGAGCTCTAGCAAATAACCCAAAGGTGTTGTTATGTGATGAAGCAACGTCAGCACTTGATCCACAAACTACTGATTCTATTTTAGATTTACTAGTTGATATTAACGAACGACTTGGTTTAACAATCGTGTTAATTACACATGAAATGCATGTTATCCGAAAAATATGTCATCGTGTGGCTGTAATGGAAAGTGGAGAAGTTGTAGAGGAAGGTAATGTACTAGATGTATTTAGAAATCCAAAACAACCGATTACGAAACGATTCGTTAAGCAAGTAACGGAACCAGAAGAAACTAATGAAGTAGTCGGACATTTATTAGAGCTCTATCCTAAAGGTAGAGTCATTCAATTGACCTTTGTAGGGGAAGCTGCAGAGCAACCATTAATGACAAATCTCATTCGAAAATACGATATAGAAGTCAATATTCTCCAAGGGAAAATATCACAAACTCAAAGTGGTTCATATGGAAATTTATTTATACATCTTGATGGGGAAGAGCTAGAAGTAAATAAAGCGTTAAGCTATATTTATGAACAACAAGTAGAAGTTGAGGTGATTGCAAATGCTTGAGCAGCTGTTACCTGAAGTAAAATGGGAAAAGGTTTGGGATGCAACATATGAAACAACCTATATGACGGGTGTTTCTGTAATAGCTACATTTATTATCGGTTTAATACTAGGATTACTATTATTTTTAACATCAAAGGGAAATATATGGAGTAATAGCTTAATCAATAGTGTTTTATCAGGTATTGTGAATATTTTTAGGTCTATTCCATTCATTATACTTGTTATTTTACTTTTACCTTTTACAAAAATTGTGGTTGGCTCAATACTTGGTGCAAATGCCGCTTTACCAGCTTTAATTATCGGCTCAGCACCTTTCTATGCAAGAATGGTTGAGTTAGCTCTTAGAGAAGTGGATAAAGGGGTAATCGAGGCAGCAAAATCAATGGGGGCAAAAACTTCTACTATTATGTGGAAAGTGTTATTCCCAGAATCACTTCCTGCACTTATTTCTGGCATAACTGTAACAGCCATTGCTTTAGTTGGCTTTACTGCTATGGCGGGTGTGGTTGGTGCTGGAGGGTTAGGTGACCTTGCGTATAGAGAAGGTTTCCAACGTAATAACTTTGAAGTGACGATTATTGCAACCATCTTCATCTTAATTATTGTGTTTATTATCCAAATTATTGGTGATATCTTAGTAAAAATAACTGACAAACGTTAGGAGGAAATCGGAATGAAAAAATATCTTTTATCAATCGTATTAACTGTTTTTGCTATACTACTTGTTGCATGTGGTGGAGGCGAAAATGAAGCAACTCAAGAAAATAATGCAGGGAATGAAGAAGAAGCAAAAGTACTTAAAGTAGGTGCAACAACAGTACCTCACGCTGAAATTTTAGAAGAAGCTAAACCTCTTTTAGCTGAAAAAGGAATTGAACTGGAAATTGAAGAGTTTTCGGATTATCCGATCATTAACCCTGCTCTTGCTGAGGGAGATCTTGATGCCAACTATTTCCAACATGTACCTTACCTAGACAATGCTATTAAAGAAAATGGGTTCGAGCTTGAGAATGTTGGAGCAATTCATATTGAACCTTTTGGTATCTATTCTAAAGAATATAAAACATTAGAAGAATTGCCAGAGGGTGCGAAGATTATTATGAGTAATAATGTTGCTGAAATGGGTCGAGTTTTAGCACTTCTTCAAGAAAAGGGTTTAATTACATTAGATTCAGAAGTAGAAAAAATTAACGCAACAAAAGATGATATTATTGAAAATCCAAAAAATCTTGAAATTGTTGATTCAGTTGCACCTGAAATGTTAGCAAGTGCATTTGAAAATAATGAAGGTGATGCCGTTATTATTAATGGTAACTATGCTCTTGCAGCAGGTCTAAATCCAGCAGAAGATGCAGTTGCACTTGAGGCTGGAGAAGACAATCCATATGCGAATATCATTGTTGTCCGCAGTGAGGATAAAGATAATGAAGAAATTAAAACATTAGTTGAAGTATTAAAATCACAAGAGATTAAAGAGTTTATTAATACAAAATATCCTGGATCTGTATTACCAGTAAACGAATAATGTTTTAAAAAAGATCTGTGAAAACAGATCTTTTTTTACTATTAATTACAAATGTATTTTGCTCTATAAAATTCATAATTACCTTGAAGTAAGATCATCGAATACATTCATCATATTTATACATACTATAATTGATAATGTTATGAAATGGAGATGTGTATGAATGGAATACCATGAACCTAGAAATTCTACTGAAGCTGCTTTACATGAATACAAGAGTGGTTTAGGTGTGTTTACTCAAAAAATGCCTGAGATTGCACGTCACTATAATGCCTTCACAGAAACTTGTTTTATGGAAGGAACACTTTCGCAAAAACAAAAACACCTAATTGCGCTAGGAATTGCAATTAATGCCCAAGATGAATACTGTATTATTTATCACACTAAAGGCTGCTTAGATACAGGAGCAAGTGAAGAAGAAATCTTAGAGGCAATTGGTGTAACAGCTGCATTTGGCGGAGGAGCTGCTATGAGTCAGGCAGTTACCTTAGTCCAAGAATGCATCGTTGAATTAAACGAATTAAAACAATAAAGTGTGTAAAAGTGAGGATTTTCGAGCAATTGTGCAAGATAGTTCTGTAAATTAATAGGTGAGTCAGTCATCCGCTTATATCCATTGTCAGATAATCTAACGAGCTTTGAGTTAGTAGAATTTTCTTGTTAAGCTTATTTGTGTACAATAAATAAGCTGAAAGGATTGATTCATTATCCACTCAAGTCAAGAAATTCTTGATTTAACGTACACAACGGAAATGGAAAAAGCGATGCATCACACACACGGAATGGGCTATGCTGAATATGCAATGAAGCATGAAAAGCGTATGGACGTTGAGAAAAATCGTGAAGAAGATTATCGCAAGAGTCAATTGATTTATGCTGAACTTGAGAGAAAAATGGTAAAATAGAAGCTGTAACCCAGTCATATAGGAAATGATGATGGAAAAGCTGTAGGAAAGCTCAACTTGGAGTTTGCCTACAGCTTTTTTAAAAGGATAAGCTGTACGGACGTAGTAATTAGTGGAAGAAGAACTCATTTTTTCATAACCTGATTCGTAACTTTGTAGGCCTTATAATGAAATGTCCTAGAGTGATAAATGTCTAGTAATAGGAAGCAACTGAGAAATGCGATCTACTGATGTTTTACTCTGAATTTTCATTTTAATAAATAATCAATGCCATGCACAGGAATTTTAATGAATGTTTTTTCTAGCATAGTAGAAAATAATCTAAGTAGGTATGGTAGATTCAAGAAGAATTATATTATATAGTAGAAAGTGGCTAATTTCTCATGTGCATACATAAAAGATAAGAAGTAAAGAAAAGAAATGACCCTATTTTTAGTCTTTGGTATTTGTCTTTGTGTACGTTGCTTATTAGCATCGACTAAATGAGAAAATAGAACGATGATAGTGAATAACAGAGAATATGCTTAAAAGATTGCATTGAAAAAGGTCAGAAATAATCATTCGATTTATCTAGACTTTAATCGACTCATTTCATTATGGTTGTGTTCACTTTTCATTTGTTATAAAATTAGAATGAGAATAAAATGAGAATTAGTAAATTTTATATATTACGGAGGTATCGTTATGGCAGGTTCTACATTAATCATTAAGGATTTACACGTAGAGATTGATGGTAAAGAGATTTTAAAGGGTGTAAATCTTGAAATAAACGGCGGAGAGTTCCATGCAATCATGGGACCAAATGGTACAGGTAAATCTACTCTATCATCTGCAATCATGGGTCACCCAAAATATGAAGTGACACAAGGTAGCATTACTCTTGATGGTGAAGATGTACTAGAAATGGAAGTTGACGAGCGTGCGCGTGCAGGTCTATTCCTAGCTATGCAATATCCAAGTGAAATTAGTGGAGTAACAAATGCAGACTTCTTACGTTCTTCAATTAATGCTCGTCGCGAAGAAGGGGAAGAAATTTCATTAATGAAATTCATCCGTAAAATGGATGCAAACATGGAAGAATTAGAAATGGATCCAGATATGGCACAACGTTACTTAAACGAAGGATTCTCAGGTGGAGAGAAAAAACGTAATGAAATCCTTCAATTAATGATGATTGAGCCAAAAATTGCAATTCTAGATGAAATTGACTCTGGTCTTGATATTGATGCACTTAAAGTTGTTGCTAAAGGGATCAACAAAATGCGCAGCGAAGAGTTTGGCTGCTTAATGATCACTCACTACCAACGCCTACTTAACTACATTACTCCAGATAAAGTACACGTAATGATGCAAGGTCGCGTTGTAAAATCAGGTGGACCAGAACTAGCACAACGTTTAGAAGCAGAAGGTTATGACTGGATTAAACAAGAACTAGGTATTGAAGACGAAACTGTTGGTCAAGAAGCTTAAGCGTAAGGGGAGGTAAGACGTATGGAAACGAAAACTTTCAATCAGGATTATGTCACTAGCTTTTCAAAGCAGCTAGGTGAACCAGATTGGCTTACAGATCTTCGCTTACAAGCTCTTGCTAAAAGTGAGGATCTTCCAATGCCAAAGCCAGATAAAACAAAAATCGACAAATGGAATTTTACACATTTCAAAGAACATGTTGTGAAAAATGAAGCATTATCATCTTTAACAGACTTAGACGAAGATGTAAAAGCACTAATTGATGTAGAAGCTTCAAATAACAACTTATATGTACAAGTAAATAATACAGCTGCTTATACTTCTATTTCTGAAGAATTAAAAGCACAAGGTGTTATTTTAATGGATATTCACACGGCAGCTAGTGAGCACTCAGAGCTTGTAAAAAAATACTTTATGACAGATGGTGTAAAGGTTGATGAACATCGCCTTACAGCACTGCACGCAGCTCTTTTAAATGGTGGTGTGTTTGTCTATGTACCTAAGAATGTTGAAGTGGCAGAACCAATTCAAACAATCTTCGTACACAATGATCCAAACACAACATTGTTTAACCACGTAATTGTTGTAGCAGACGACAATAGCTCAGTAACGTATGTAGAGAACTATATTTCAACTGTACAAGAGGTTGAAGGTGTATTCAATATTATCTCAGAGGTGTTTGCGAATACGAACTCACGCGTGACGTACGGTGCAGTTGATACATTAGCAAAAGGTATTACAACGTATGTTAACCGTCGCGGCGTAGCAGCACGTGATGCTCGTATTGAATGGGCTCTTGGTTTAATGAACGATGGAGATACTATTTCAGAGAATGTAACGAACCTAATGGGTGACGGCTCGTATGGAGATACAAAATCTGTCGTTGTAGGTAGAGGAGAGCAAAAGCAAAACTTTACAACAAAGGTTGTTCACTTTGGTAAGCACTCTGAAGGATACATTCTTAAGCATGGTGTAATGAAAGATAGTGCTTCTTCTATCTTTAACGGAATTGGAAAGATTGAACATGGAGCATCTAAGTCTAATGCAGAACAAGAATCTCGTGTGTTAATGCTTAGTGAAAAAGCTCGTGGAGACGCGAATCCAATTCTTCTGATTGATGAAGATGATGTAACGGCAGGTCACGCAGCATCTGTTGGTCGTGTAGACCCAATTCAGCTTTACTATTTAATGAGCCGTGGAATTTCAAAGGTAGAGGCTGAGCGCTTAGTTATTCATGGTTTCTTAGCACCTGTTGTTAAGGAATTACCAATTGAAGGCGTGAAAAAGCAGTTAGTTGAGGTAATTGAAAGGAAAGTTCGATAATGAATATCTCAGATATTCGAAAACACTTTCCGATTCTTGATCAGCAAGTAAACGGTAGAGACCTTGTCTATTTAGATAGTGCGGCAACGTCTCAAAAGCCGTTAGCAGTAATTGATGCATTATCTACCTACTATCGTGAATATAATTCTAATGTACATCGTGGTGTTCATACTCTTGGAACACGCGCAACAGACGGCTATGAAGGTGCTCGTGAAAAAGTAAGGAAATTTATTGGCGCTAAGTCAATGCAGGAGATTATTTTCACACGTGGTGCAACTACAGCCTTAAATATCGTTGCACAGAGTTATGGTTTAGCGAATGTGAAGCAGGGTGATGAAATTGTCATCACCTACATGGAGCACCATGCAAATGTGATTCCTTGGCAGCAAGTAGCTAAAATCACTGGCGCAACATTAAAATATATTCCATTGCAAGAGGATGGAACAATTGATCTAAAAGATGTGGAAGAAACGGTTACTTCCCAGACGAAGATTGTTTCTGTCATGCAGGTGTCAAATGTTCTAGGTACGATTAATCCAATTAAAGAAATTGCACAAATTGCCCACAAGCATGGTGCCATTATGGTTGTTGATGGAGCGCAAAGTACTCCACATATGAAAGTGGATGTTCAGGATTTAGACTGTGATTTCTTTGCCTTCTCAGGTCATAAAATGGGTGCACCAACTGGAATCGGTGTTCTCTATGGAAAGAAGCAGCTTCTTGAAAAAATGGAGCCTGTTGAATTTGGTGGAGAGATGATTGATTTCGTAGGACTTCAAGAATCAACATGGAAAGAGCTACCTTGGAAATTTGAAGCTGGCACACCAATTATTGCAGGTGCAATTGGACTTGGAGCTGCTATTGATTTCTTACAGGAAATTGGTCTAGAGAACATTGAAGCACATGAGCATAAACTAGCACAATATGCTATGGAGAAATTAAGTGATGTTGAGGGTTTAACTATATATGGACCAAATCATCGTGCGGGCCTCATTACCTTTAATATTGAAGATGTTCACCCACATGATGTGGCAACTGTATTAGATGCTGAGGGAATTGCTGTACGTGCAGGACATCACTGTGCACAGCCTTTAATGAAATGGCTAAAAGTATCTGCAACTGCAAGAGCTAGCTTCTACCTGTATAATACAGAAGAAGAAGTCGACAAGTTAGTGGCCGGTATCTTAAAAACAAAGGAGTACTTCAGTAATGTCTAATTCTGTTAATCTTGATACACTATATCGTCAAGTGATTATGGACCATTACAAGAATCCTAGAAATAAAGGGGTTCTTGAGGATAGTCTGACAATAGATATGAACAATCCAACTTGTGGTGACCGTATCCGCTTAACATTAGATATTGAAGATGATATTGTCAAGGATGCTAAATTCGATGGTGAAGGCTGCTCTATTTCAATGTCATCTGCATCAATGATGACTCAAGCGATCAAAGGGAAATCATTAGACAAAGCATTACAAATGTCGCAAATTTTCTCTAAAATGATGGTTGGGGAAGAATATGATGAAGATATTGACTTAGGTGATATTGAATCATTACAAGGTGTAGCAAAATTTCCTGCCCGAATTAAATGTGCTACATTACCTTGGAAAGCAATGGAAAAGGGCGTTAATAATACTAGCAATGAATAAGGAGAAATCCTTAAATTCTAATAAGACAGGAGTGAATGTTGATGGCAAAAAAAGCACCTGAAATTGGCGATTACAAATATGGATTTGCTGACAAGGATGTTTCCATCTTCCGTTCAGAGCGAGGTTTAACGAAAGAAATCGTTGAAGAAATTTCTCGCATGAAAAACGAACCACAATGGATGCTTGATTTCCGCTTGAAATCTTTAGAGCATTTTTATAATATGCCAATGCCTCAATGGGGCGGTAACATGGCTGAGCTTAACTTTGATGAGATTACTTATTATGTTAAGCCATCTGAAAAATCTGAGCGCTCATGGGATGAAGTTCCTGAGGAAATCAAAAACACATTTGATAAATTAGGAATTCCAGAAGCAGAGCAAAAATATTTAGCGGGTGTATCTGCTCAATATGAATCAGAGGTTGTTTATCACAACATGAAGGAAGATCTTGAAGATTTAGGTATTGTATTTAAGGATACGGATACTGCTCTTAAAGAAAATGAAGATATTTTCCGCGAGCATTTTGGAAAAGTTATCCCACCAACTGATAACAAGTTCTCTGCTTTAAACTCAGCTGTATGGTCTGGTGGTTCATTCATCTATGTACCTAAGGGTGTAAAAGTGGATACGCCACTTCAAGCTTACTTCCGTATTAACTCTGAAAATATGGGTCAATTTGAGCGTACATTAATCGTTGTAGACGAAGGCGCGCATGTACACTATGTAGAGGGATGTACAGCACCTGTTTACACTACAAACTCACTTCACAGTGCGGTTGTTGAAATTATCGTTAAAGATGGTGGATATTGCCGTTATACAACGATTCAAAACTGGGCGAACAACGTATTCAACCTAGTTACAAAACGTGCAGTTTGTGATGCGAACGCAACAATGGAATGGATTGATGGTAACATCGGGTCTAAGCTTACAATGAAATACCCTGCAGTTATTCTTCGTGGTGAAGGTGCTCGTGGTATGACTCTTTCAATTGCTCTTGCAGGTAAAGGTCAGCACCAGGATGCAGGTGCTAAAATGATTCACCTTGCACCAAATACGTCATCAACGATTGTTTCAAAATCCATCTCTAAACAAGGTGGTAAAGTAACATACCGTGGTATTGTACACTTTGGACGTAAAGCAGAAGGCGCAAGATCAAATATTGAATGTGATACACTCATCATGGATAATCAATCAACATCTGATACAATCCCATACAATGAAATCCTAAACGACAATATTTCACTTGAGCATGAAGCGAAAGTATCAAAAGTATCTGAAGAACAGCTCTTCTACTTAATGAGCCGTGGTATTTCAGAGGAAGAAGCAACTGAAATGATCGTAATGGGCTTCATCGAGCCATTTACAAAAGAACTTCCAATGGAATATGCAGTTGAAATGAACCGTCTAATCAAGTTCGAGATGGAAGGTTCGATTGGATAACTAACGATTAACCCTTGTATATCAAGGGTTTTTCTTGTTTTTAGCACGTGCAAAAATGAAATTTTTTTGACGTTATTTGAAGTTATTATTAGCATAATTTTTTGATGTATAAGCAGTGAATTTTACAAGTTCTTCTGTTTGAATTTTTTAGTGATATGTTCATATGTTCTACTTCATTCTTTCGTGTCTTTATGACCTATGCAAGTATTGGGGCAGGGTTTAGAGCAATTAGAAGTGCAAACGGCAATCCTGATGGCATCATCCTAAATAATGCTGATGCAATGGATTTAGAATTGCTAACAGATACAACATGGCAATATATTCCCCCCCTAAATTCATGTAGAACCTTAAAACCTATTCTTTTGGTGGTGAATTTGATGAAGGCGAAGGGGGTGTTGCGAACCTTCAATCTATTGCATGGGCATTTTGTCCGAAGGTGGACTTCAGATTGATTTTTTATAAATCAGGGAAAGCGTTCCAACGTGGACATATTAAAATCCGTGCAAGAATCAATAGTGATTTTGCTTTGACGAATCCGAAATATTTCACATATTAAACCGACAACAACAGTATAAAATGTAGGTTTGACAAGGCAGGGGGAAACCCTTGCTTTTTTTCTTGTAAAAAGTTGTACTATTTGAAATAATTGTTATTGAACTAAAGGCAGTAGGATTCAATAAGTGGCTAGATAATCGAAGTGGATTATGAAAAACATGTCTTATTTGCTAAGGAGCTATTAAGGAAGATGAATTGGTGGTATAGGATTTATTTTATAATTATAGGAGTAGTGTCTTTTTTTACTGGTGAAATAGTTACTTTTATTATGTTATCGTTTATTTTCTTAAGTTTGAATAATATCAATTCAACATTAAAGAAGATTTACATTCAAAATAAAGATAAGAACAATCAAGATTAAGCTATGATTTCTTATTCAAGTAACGCTACCCTAACATTTACTTCAATAAAAACCTTCAAAATAAATGAACAAAACTCACGTCAAGCAATAGTAAGCTCTTACTGAAGACCCTTATTTTATTTGGCTTAAATTCGTGCCAAAAACGTGCCGAGTTTTTTCCAAGTTGAAATTATATCAAATTTAAGGAATATTTTATAAATAGCTTAATATCAAGGGTTTTTCTTTTCTTTACCGCATGCTAAGTTCTCCAAAAACAACAGTATACTTATGTTAGACCTACACTATTAGTATAAAAATGTAGTTTGATAAGGCAAGGGGGAACCCTAGCTTTTTTCTGTTGTAAAAGGTCTTACTACTTGAAAAAAATGGTATTTAACAAAGTAGTTTCGAGGAGGAAGAAACATACAATTTTATGTGTAACTTTTCTCCAACTAATTCGTATAGGTTTTATAATATTGCCCTATAAAAAGGATATGATTTAGAACCCATCAACGATTTGAAGCAATTTTTTCAGCTATGGATATTTGATCCAATACACTCTGTAGTTATGAAAAAATCACGTTTCGCAAGACCTGTTGAGCACAAATTTACTGCTATATTATTCAACGGATTCCATTTATTAAAGACCTAGGAAGCGATTAAAGAACGATATCGTATTCCGTTTCGATTATGGCTTTTTAATAGATCGTATAAATAACATGTTAAAACAGCCGTAAGTTACTTAAGAGTTAAGAATTCGAGCTCTTTTCTAAGAGATTATTGTCTTTTATAGATTCTTTGCACGAAAACGACTTAAGGCTAAATGAAGGGGAAACGCGAGACTACTGCAGGTGGTGGAGTGGGACAGTTAGGTGAGTTCACACAGGCGTTTACGCCGAGGAGCTCACCGCTCGTCCTGCGGAAAGCGAGCAACTGGAGAGAAATTCAACTAGACCGAACACTTGATAAATAGCCAAATATTTAAAAGGTATCTACCTTCTATAGGTCTGTGTTTCTGGTTGGAGTTTCTATCAATCTATATTTATTTTAGTTGAGATGAAAATAATAAATAGGTACTCTTATTTGTGATAATTGTAAAAATTTGTTGCGAGGAGATTAGCTTTTTAGGAGGATGTTATGGGATATATTATGGAGTTAAGGGAAATAGTAGGGAATCGTCCTCTCATCATGACTGGCGCGTGTGTCATTCTGATGAATAGTCATAATGAGATGTTATTACAACTTCGGAGGGACAATAATTGTTGGGGATTTCCAGGTGGTTCATTAGAAATGGGAGAAAGAGTAGAAGAGACAGCTAAAAGAGAATTATTTGAAGAAACGGGCTTGTTGGCAAAAGAATTACTGTTATTTAATGTCTTTTCCGGACAAGATTTATACTATAAATATCCTAATGGAGATGAAGTTTATAATGTGGTGACAGCATACATATGTAAAAATTATGAAGGTACGTTGAGAAAGGAAGAAAAAGAAGTTCAGGAACTAAAATTTTTTAATATGGCTGACATTCCATCTCCTATTAGTCCGCCTGATTTACCAATACTAAATGAGTATATAAAGAAGTGCTTATTTTGATAAGGTTATTTTCATTAGGATTAGTTCCCAAAGTAGCGTAAATAGAAGAAGTAGAAAAATAGTTCAAGATGAAAAAGAGCAGGTGCTTCCCTACTCTTTCTCCTGTGTGTCTACTTTATTTTATCTTTAAGATTCTATTTGGCCAAGATAGACTACCTACTTAGTTTCAATCGGTTCTGACCGACTAGGAAGCCAGTTAGCCAATAGGGGAGGTAAATGGTTATCATTTGCCCTCGTAGTATGCCCGCCTTTTTCAAGCTTAAAGGTCTTATCTTTACTTGACACATAGTCAATGACTCGGATGTTTTGCTCTTTTAAGACGAGACGATCAAAATCATTTGAGATGACGAGCAGGTTTGCATGGATATTGGATAAATGAGCTTCTTTACCATGAATCTTTAGTCCGCCGTCTATTAATTTATTTCCTTTCCCTAACTCTTCAATGAGTTCTTTCATGGCTGCTCCAGTAAATGGAATATGGCCATCTGTCCACTTTTTTAGTCGTTTCCATTTCTCTACATACTGATCATCATAAGCTTTATTTAATAAAGAAAGGTAAGGACTAAAATAGATAGGGCTTGTGACCATTCTCATTGCCGCTTTCATGGCACGTCCAGAAACAAGTCCTGTTGTTTCAAGCAGATCATTTACATCTAATAACCCTTCTTTGCTAGCTTGTGCAATTTCTTTGAAGTAGGGAACGGTCTCAAAGTCAATTGGAGAGACATTTACTATTAAGTTACGTATAGGTTCTTCGGCAATTGTCGTATACATGGTTGCAAGAGTACCTCCTAAACAATAGCCGATAAGTGTGATTTCTTTCGCATTCGAATGTCTAATTGCTCTTCGTACACCCTTTTGGATATAGTCAACAACGTAATCAATGGCTGTGATATCTTTGTCTTCATAGCCAGGGATACCGAAATCTAAAAGATAGACTTCAAAACCATTTCGGGTGAAATTTTCAATCACACTATTCCCTGGTGCCATATCTAAAATAAATGGTTGATTGACTAATGAATAGACAAGAAATAAGGGAACCCTGTATTTCTTTTCAGACGGAGCGTAATACCAAAGTGTTGCTTTGTTCTTTTTCCAAACAGGTTCTCTTGGTGTTACACCTATCTTGGGTGTAGGACTATTCCAAACCCCGAAAAATCCTTTCCACCGCTTTATTTCTTGTTCTAGGTTATAGGCTGAACTGTTAGTTTTTGGGTTCATCTTATTTCTTTCTCTTTCTTTTTTCTTCTAAAAGAAGTAACAATTTCTGATTCAACTCTTTAAAATCAACTTGACCAGGTGGTTTCATGACCTCACGATAGAGGTCTTTTTTTAGGTCGAATACAGGGTTTTTCTTCTTCTTTTCTAGTAGTTTTTTGCTACACTTTATGACACGTCTTTTTATTGACCCCTCTAGTTTTTCTAATGGTTTAATAAGTTCTTCATGGATGCACCCGAGAGAAACGTTGGTTTTGTGCTCATGCCTTTTTTTAGAATGCTTAGTCTCACAATGGGTAGGTAGCTTCTCTACTAAAGTCTTTTTTAAGCCGTGAAGAAGGTCGATTACTTCATGTAATTCATCCTCTAAATGATCAAGTTTGTCTTCAGATTGCACAATTAATTTTCCTAACCGACCGACATCCTTCTTAGTAGGGAAATTTAGCTGAACGGACATTTCCTCTACATATTCATGGATTGCTTTCACTAATTGAGAGACTACTTTACCTGTTGAGTTAGCCATTACGGCTACTTCTTTATGGTCTAAACTGTTTTGAATATATTGATTAAGCTTATGTTCAATTGTAAAACCTAGCTGCTTCAGCATGGAGAATAGTTCATGTGTTTCATTTTGTTTCTTACTCATTTGTTTTCCTCCTATCTTTGGTAGGTGACAAAAATAGATTTACTATAGTATAGAGAATGCTATGAAAAAGGTGAATAAAATAAGGAAGGAGCCGGTGCCTTTCTTAATAAGCTGTTCCTTGCTAGTACATGAACCGTTACGAGACTTTATAGATTGGAATATAGTAGTATTGTTCATTCTAATTTATGGAGGAGATCCAATGATCAATGATTATAAGATGAAAGACGAGGACAGCTATAGAATTGCAGAGGGAAAAACAAACAAACTGTATGCAGATCTCTTCCCCTTTATTGAAGGGGAAGAGGATATAATAGAAGCATTTTTTGAGCATTTTGAGTTTGATCATACAGTGACAGTTGAGGAGATGGTTTGGTTTTATATGATTTTTGAAGTTTTATATGAAAAAGATACATTGCCTTTTCATTATTATGTAGGTAATCGTTAAAAAATAGTGTAAGAAAGAGGGGAAGATTGTCTTTGCCTTCTATGTATCTATACGACTGACCATGCTAGAAAGCGTATGAAGAGAGGACAAAAGTCTTTAGTTTATGTTTCATCGCTTTTACCTCTTGTTAGATGTAATACCTGGTTAATAAATGGTATAGTATTTCTATAAAGAATTTACAATGAAGGGGAAAGCAAGCTAATTTACGTGGTAAGAAACAGTCCTTCCATTAGCTTGTTTTGCCTGAATCTTTAGGTTAAGGATGAGAGTAGTTGTCTACAATTCAAATTGGGCTAACAGGCTGGGGAGATCATGATTCTCTTTATTCTTCCTCCACACATTCATCAAAAAAACTTCAGGAATATGCGGCGCATTTTCCTACTGTTGAAATAGATGCCAGCTTTTATGCCATTCAACCAATAAGAAATAGTGAAAAATGGATAAAGGAAACTCCTGAAAAGTTTCAATTTATTATGAAAGCATATCAAGGGATGACAGGTCACCTTCGTGGTGAAATTCCTTTCAAAGATAAAACAGAAATGTTTGAGGCTTTTTTAAACTCAATTGAACCTTTAAAACAATCAAATAAATTGGCGATGGTCCTTTTTCAATTTCCACCATGGTTTGGATGCAATAGAGAAAATGTTTCCTATTTAAAATGGTGTAAAGAGCAAATGAGGGATACGGAGGTAGCGCTGGAGTTTCGCCATCGTTCATGGTTTACACCTCCTTATTATGAGAAAACCCTTCAATTTATGGAAGAAGAGAAATGGATACATAGTATTGTAGATGAACCACAGGCTGGAGAAAGGTCAATTCCTACTGTGCTTCATCCGACAACTCCTCACAAGACTCTTATTCGATTGCATGGAAGAAATATTCATGGATGGAATAAACCCTCCTCAGGTGACAACTGGAGAGATGTAAGGTATTTATATAACTATAATAAAGAGGAGCTTCTTCAATGGAAGGAGTATGTAGAGACTCTCCAAAAACAAACAAATCAACTTTATATGCTATTTAATAATAATTCTGGTGGGGATGCAGCAACTAATGCGAAAGAGATGTTGAAGCTATTTAACATTACTTACACAGGATTAGCGGAAAAGCAGCTTACGTTCTTTGAAGATGAAGAGGGGAGAATGTAACAAAATGGAATGGGTCATTTTATTCCTTGTTGGTATTGCTGCTGGTACCGTTGGTAGTTTAGTTGGTCTTGGAGGAGGCATTATTGTTGTTCCTATTCTGTTATCTATGGGAGTTTATTTTTCAGTTTTTTCAAAGGTTTCCCCACAAATAGCAGTTGGAACTTCTTTACTTGTCGTTATGTTCACAGGGTTATCTTCGACTTTAACCTATCTTAAGTTTAAAAAAGTAGATGTGAAAAGCGGATTCCTTTTCTTTATTGGTAGTGGACCGGGTGGAATTGTCGGGGCATATGTGAATAAGTTTTTTAATACCTCTTCTTTTTTGATCTGGTTCGGACTATTTATGATTCTCATTTCCATTATGTTAATGGTTAAGGACAAGGTACCGAGAAGGGATACATCCTCGAAAAGACAGATTGAACGTCGCTTTATTGATAAGGAAGGAAGAGAATATAAGTATGGGTATAATAGGATTCCTGCTTTTCTCATTTCTTTTATTGTGGGTTTTATTTCAGGCTTATTTGGAATTGGTGGAGGGGCGTTAATGGTTCCTGCCATGATCCTGCTATTTATGTTTCCACCTCATATTGCTGTGGCGACATCTATGTTTATTATCTTTTTATCCGCTACAATTAGTTCTATTACACATATCACTTTAGGAAATATTCATTGGTTATATGCAGCCATTCTTATTCCTGGGGCTTGGTTAGGTGGGAGATTTGGAGCAGTCATTAATTCTAAGCTCAAAGGAAACACCGTAGTGAATTTATTAAGAATTGTATTAATTATAGCTGGGATAAAATTAATATATGAGGGGTTCTTTGGCTAATAAGATTAGCCTTTTCATAAGGAGAGAGGTATATGTTAAAAACGGTTCATCTTTATCATACGAATGATTTACATAGTCATTTCGAGAATTGGCCTAAAATCGCTCATTATGTGAATGAGCAGAGAGCACTTCATCATCAGAATAAGGAGGAAATGATTCTTGTTGATATTGGAGACCATGCAGATCGTTTCCATCCAATTACCGAAGCGACGAAAGGACAAGTAAATGTTGAGTTGTTGAATCAGTTGAACTATGATGCTGTTACAATTGGAAACAATGAAGGCATTACTTTTTCTCATGAGGATTTAAATATGTTGTATAAAGAGGCAAAATTCCCTGTTATTGCTTCCAATTTATATACGGAGATGGGTGAGCATCCTGAGTGGATTGTCCCTTACCATTTTATAACGCTAGAAGACGGTTTGAAGATTGCGCTATTAGGCGTTACGGTTTTTTATGAGAAGTTCTATGAATTACTAGGGTGGAGAATAAAAGATCCGTTCCAAAGCTTAGTTGAAACGGTAAATAAGGTGAAGGAAGAGGCTGATGTTATAATCCTTCTCTCACATTTAGGTATAAGTGATGATGAAATCATTGCAAAAGAATTTCCTGACATTGATATTATTGTAGGTGGCCATACTCATCACGTGCTACAAGATGGAGTAGTTATTGGACATTCTCTCGTTGCAGGTGCTGGAAAGTACGGTCAATATGTAGGGAAAGTGACCCTGACAATTGATACTATAGAGAATAAGCTAGTAGATAAAGCAGCGACCTTACTAAAGATACATGATCATCAAGAATCTTGTAAGGAAACTGAAACGTTTCTTCTCGATGCGCAACTGAAAAGTGAAGAAATTCTTTCTCAAAAAGTTGCGGAGTTAAAAGAAGAGTTCGTCGTCGATTGGTTTGATGATTCTAATTTTCCACAATTATTAGTGAAGGCGGTCAATGAGTGGTGTAAGGGAGAGGTTGCTATGCTGAATGCAGGTCTACTTCTTGAATCTTTACCGAAAGGGCCCGTTACAAAAAAAGATTTACATAGAATATGTCCACATCCAATTAACCCTTGTAAAGTATATTTAAAGGGTGATGTGCTTAAAGAGGTCATCATTCAAGCAAGAACCGAAAAGATGGAGCATCTGAAACTAAAAGGATTAGGTTTTCGTGGTAAAGTCATGGGAAGAATGGTATTTGACGGTATTGAAGTAGAAACAGATTATTTAAAGGATGGACACAAGCTTCTTACAAAAATACATATTAATGGGCGAGAGCTTGATCCAGAACGAACATATGCTGTTGCTACAATTGATATGTTTACACTGGGACCCATTTATCCGGAGATTAGTCATGCGAAAAAGAAAGAATTTTTCATGCCAGAGCTTTTAAGAGATGTATTAGCATGGAAGCTAGGGAAAATCCCTTCACAAATTTAAAGGAATAAAGGCACAACTTCTTTCATAATTCATACATATAAGTAATGAAAGGAGTGTCGATACAACATGGTTACAATGTCACCAATCCTCATTGAAGGGGAGCAATATACAGCCATAACAGTAGCGTTGCCAAAAACCAATTTTATGGCAGTCACGAATGAAAAAGGCTATATTATGTGTGGTGCCCTTGATGTTGGTTTATTGAATGAAAAATTAAAGGACCGAGGTATTATTGCAGGTCGTGCTGTTGGCGTACGAACAATTGAGCAATTACTTGAGGCCCCTTTAGAATCTGTCACATATGAGGCTGAAAAGCTTGGGATTTCAGTGGGAACAAAAGGCAAAGATGCGTTACTTAAAATGAAGTAATTTTGTTCTCATGACTATACATTGGTAGGAGCTTCACTAAATCATTTATTTAGAGATTATTATAGGTAGCTTTTTATAAAAATTTCAAATGAACCTTTGTGAAACTGCTACTTGAGCAGGACCAGATCATTTTTTAGTGAATGACCAAAAAAATCCTAGTTGCCAAGACGCAACATATTTGCTACACTGTAAAACGTAAATTAAATATAACCTTACCACCTTATCTCAAGATGAGGTAGAGGAGCAGGAAACAAGAGTACATTATGTGAGTATGACAACGATGATCATAATGGAAAGGGTTTTTTGCCGAAGTGAATGTACGCAGTCAGGCGTCATTTGCTGGTATTACTTTGAATAAGAGTAATACTGTCATTATAGAGTTTCATTTAGGACTTTGTTCTTAAATGTAAACAACACGTTTTTATTCTATAATGGAGGGCTACTGATCGGGATGGAGGATAACATAACATTATTCATAAAAAGAGTAATGATAGTTATTTTCTATCATTACTCTTTTTTGTGCGCTTTTTTATGGATATCTTACCGCCAAAAAAGATTAGTAATCTCTTTGATTACTTTTATGTATAGCATCAGGAACGTCCTTCCATACAAAATTCAGGGAGGCTTTACATCATGACAGGAACAATTTTTTCTATTATTCCACCTTTAATTGCCATTATTATGGTAGTTTTAACAAGAAGGGTTCTTCTTTCTTTAGGAGTTGGAATTGTATCAGCAGCACTTATTCTAAAGGAATTTTCGATTATCGATTCAGGTAAAGCAATATTTAATGCTGTTAAAGCAATTTTTATATCTGACGGAGCATTGAATACATGGAATGTGTATATCATTTTGTTCCTTTTAATCTTAGGAATTATTACAGCTCTTATTTCAATTTCGGGAGGAAGTAGAGCATTTGGGGAATGGGCCCAAAAACGTGTGAAAACTCGTGTTGGCGCTCAGTTTACAGCAGCGTTATTAGGTATTCTGATTTTTATTGATGATTATTTTAATGCACTTGCTGTTGGACAAGTGAGTAGACCCATTACAGATCGTCAAAAGGTTTCCCGTGCGAAACTAGCATATATTATTGATTCTACTTCAGCACCTGTTTGTGTTGTCTCACCTATTTCAAGCTGGGGTGCTTACATCATTGCGATGATTGCGACTATTTTAACGACGCATGGTGTAACAGAATACTCACCACTTGGTGCATTTATGACTATGGTTCCAATGAACTATTATGTATTTGCAGCAATTGTGCTTGTTTTTGCGGTCGCTTATTTTAATATTAATTTAGGTAGTATGAAGGTTCATGAAGAGCGGGCAATGAACACAGGAGAAGTAGTAGACCCGGATAAAGAAGCATTAGGTGAACCGAAAGAAGAGTTACCAACAAGCACTAATGGGACAATTGGAAATCTAGTATGGCCAATCTTAGCCTTAATTGCTGGAACTGTCTCGTCAATGTTATACACTGGCTATACAGCAATCGAGGACAAGAGTGGTGTAACCATTTTAACGATTTTTGAAAACACAGATGTTTCAACCTCTTTATTATATGGGGGAACATTTGGGTTACTCATCACGATTATTTTATTCTTTGTAAGAGGAATTAGCGGAAATCATTTTGGCTTAGGGATTAAAGAAGGTATTAAATCTATGCTACCTGCTATATATATTCTAATGTTTGCTTGGGTAATTGTGGATTTAATTGGTCAGCTTAGTACTGGAGAATATTTAGCAGGAATAGTAGAAAAATCAAACTTAAATGTAGCTTACCTTCCAGTTGTAATGTTCGTTTTAGGTGCATTTATGGCATTTGCAACAGGAACTTCATGGGGAACCTTTGGAATTATGCTTCCGATTGCTGGAGAAATTACTGCTGCAACGGATATTTCTATGTTGCTACCTGCAATGGCTGCTGTTCTAGCCGGATCGGTACTTGGAGATCATTGCTCTCCAATATCTGATACGACAATTCTTTCTTCAACAGGAGCGGGAAGTCATCATATTGACCACGTTCTTACACAGCTTCCTTATGCTTTAATCGGAGGATTATTTGCTGCAATCGGTTATGTTATTTTAGGGATTACAGGTAGCAGTCTTGCAGGATTTGCTGTTGTAACAATTTTATTAATAGGATTTATTATCTTTTTTGCTAGAAAAGCTAAAACAGCATAATCGTTAGTGTAGAAGCTGTAGGAATCTCATGACCCTGAGAAATCCTACAGTTTTTTTTGTATTCTTTTTAACGATTTGCTGCATTTTCTTCGGCTATGTATTCTTAGGACAATCATGAAAGGTGTGCCTCCGCCTAAGAAATCGAACAACACCTCTCACGTTATCTAGTCCCTCTGCTAGATAAAAAACAAGTTCCTTCTGGAAGAAGAGGTATTTTATGTGCTTTTTTCAGATGAAATATTATTGTATTAATAGTTTTGTTCGAAAGTAAATGTTCCATTCTCCATTCCTGTACTAAATGCTAGCTGAGATTGAAATAGCTTTTATCGAGTTAAAGGGGTGAATAGATAACGAAAATAGCCAAAAAATGCTAAGGATTTCACAAAATCATAAAATATTCCTATCTTTTTTACCCTAAACTAGTCATATTTAAAAAGTCATACTAAAATAGTATTTTTTCAGAAATTTCTGTAGACATTAGAAAGATCACCGTTTATACTATGTATAGATTATATAAATAATCAGAAAATTAGATAATTTCAAATTGTTTCCTCAACTAGGAAGCATAAAGAGGGGGAAAAAAGATGGATAATCGTCCGCAGTGGGGGACAAGGGCAGGCTTTATCTTAGCAGCCGTTGGTTCTGCAGTTGGTTTAGGTAATATTTGGAGGTTTCCAGCAACAGCATATGAAAATGGTGGAGGAGCTTTCTTCATTCCATATTTGTTTGCATTATTAACTGCTGGTATCCCGTTATTAGTAATGGAGTTCACAATTGGGCACAAATATCGTGGGTCCGCACCAATGTCTTTAGGGAGATTGAGTAAAGGTTCAGAATGGATTGGCTGGTGGCAAGTTGCCATTTCATTTGTTATTTCTACTTATTATGCCGTTATCATCGCTTGGGCAATGTCTTATTCGGTATTTTCATTTAACTTAACATGGGGCGAAGATACAGGTGGATTCTTATTTGGAGAATACTTACAATTAGCTGAAACACCAGGTCAATTCGGTGGTATTGTCCCAGGAGTATTTATTCCATTAGTTCTTGTTTGGGCTGTTACATTAGGCGTTCTTTTTGCTGGTGTTAAAAAAGGGATTGAGGTTGCAAATAAAATCTTCATTCCAGCCTTAGTTATCTTATTCGGTATTATTGTTATTCGTGCATTAACTCTTGAAGGTGCTGCAGCAGGTCTAGATGCATTCTTTAAACCAGATTGGAGTAAAATTGGTGATGGTAAGGTTTGGGTAGCAGCTTATGGTCAAATTTTCTTTAGTTTATCAATTGCTTTTGCTATTATGATTACTTATTCAAGCTACCTTCCTAAGAAATCAGATATTACGAACAATGCATTCATCACTGGCTTTAGTAACTCAGCATTCGAATTATTAGCTGGTATTGGGGTATTTAGTGCATTAGGTTTTATGGCTGCACAACAAGGTGTTCCCGTAAGTGAAGTTGTAAAAGCTGGCGTAGGGCTTGCATTCGTTGTATTCCCTCAGATTATTAATGAGTTTCCGGCACTTAATGGTCTATTCGGTTTCTTATTCTTTGGTTCATTAGTGTTAGCTGGTTTATCATCCTTAATTTCAATTGTTGAGACATTTGTGGCTGGAGTACAGGAGAAATTTAACATTTCAAGAACAAAAGCTGTCATGTTCGGTGGAGGATTATCAGCTCTTATCTCAATTGTGTTTGCAACAAAAGGTGGACTTTATTTCCTAGATTCTGCTGATTATTTCATTAATCAGTTCGGTGTTGCGTTAGCAGGATTATTTGAAGTAATTGCGATTGCTTGGTTCGCTAAAGAGCTTAAAAATCTTCAATCTCATGCTAATTCTATGTCAGATATTCAATTAGGTGCATGGTGGAGAATTTGTTTAAGTGTCATTACACCAGTTGTATTAGGGTACATGATGTTTGATAACCTACGTACAAACCTAACGACAGAGTATGAAGGCTATCCACGTGAGTTTATCTTCACATGGGGCTGGACAGTAGCAATTGGAGCAATCTTAGTAGGTGTTTTATTTACGATGAAGAAGAAGGCGAATGAAAATTCATTATCAGCTTCTTCAAATAAGGGGGTATCACAGTAATGAGTGGTGGAGCAATTACAATGATGATTATCGGTATGGTCATTATTTGGGGCGGTATGGCTGCAAGTATTACCAATGCTGTGATAAAAGCAAAACAAAAATAAGGTGAAAGAGAGGCTGAATCGGTCAGCCTCTCTTTGTTTTTAGTAGCTGTTTATCTATAAAACATAGTTACAATTAAATGGTAAAGGGTTCTATTATAAGGTACTTAAGAATTTATCTGTTTCTGTCAGCTCTTTCCCACGCGCGTAAATGAGGGTATGGATCAAACGACCATTCAGTTCGTCCATTGTCTTTATATAATCCATAATGCAAGTGAGGTGGGAACTTACCAGATGTACCAGGAGGACCATATCCAGAACTTCCAACAGAGCCAATTAATTGTCCAGGCTCAACGACCTGCCCCACTGCTAAACCATCTGCGAAGCCATTGAGGTGTGCAAAGTAATGGTATGTGTTATCGATATCCCGTATCCCAATACGCCATCCACCAAATTTATTCCAGCCCTTCATTTCAATGACTCCAAAACAAGTGGCGCGAACAGGTACGCCGTAGTTAGCGAATATATCTGTCCCTTCATGGATTCTTCTTCCACCCCAACCTCTTGCGTCACCCCACGTATTTTTATAGCTATAGTTGTGATTAAGTGGAACAGGAAACGCATGCTTATCTAATTTTAAGTGACCGTATTTTTTATAAAGCTTCATATGTCCTAAAATCAATCCTACAGACTTGTCACGCTGGTAATAATCCCATAAACCAATCTTTAAGTTTTCAAGATCTGTACCATATGATTCTAAATAGTGTGCAAAAGAATATAGTACATCCATATCATTGTTAGGATCTGCAAGATCATCTCCATCCCCATCTTCACCAATCCCACCAAACAAACCGATACTTGTTGGGTTCTTATCCTCTTTATTAGGATTTAAGGGACCAGTCCAGACCTCTGGTTTAATATAGATTTCAATTAATCCTTCAGCCTTTGGTATATCGTTTCTAGAATGACGAACATTTCGTTCATATTGATCAATAGCAGCTAGTATATACCATGGAATATTTGTAACAGCTTCAACATTTTTATATAAGCTCATTAGCTTTTTTTGTTCTTCATTTTGGGTGTCCTTTGGTTTTTCAGCACCAAGAGTAACAGATTGTGCTGATGTAGTCATCATGAATAGGATGATGAGAAAAGTAACGATTTTTTGCACGATAATGAGCTCCTTTCAAAGCGAAATCTTTTGTATCAGGTCAGTCATTCACATCACTACTTGTTTACATTAGTTAAATGTATAAAATGACACGTACTTTAAATAATTCCGTTTTAGTTGTAAATAGAATTTATTCCCTCTCTCCTATTAGCTTCTTTTGTTAGTTTGGTTTTCATTTCATAATTCATTAATAGAAAATGTTAGAAATTGCATACAATCCTTTCTCTTGTCCGCTCTGTTTCCTTATGTTAAAGTGGTAACGTATATAAAAAGTTCTGATTACATCTATTGGGATATTTCTTAGATTACATAACTGGAGTTGAATCAGATGGCAAAAAAAGAAGAATATTTGCGTAAGCCCGAGTGGTTAAAGATAAAATTAAATACGAACGAGAATTACACAGACTTAAAGAAATTAATGAGAGAGAAAAATCTTCATACTGTATGTGAAGAGGCTAAATGTCCAAATATTCATGAGTGTTGGGCGGTTCGTCGTACTGCTACTTTCATGATTCTTGGAGCTGTTTGTACGCGTGCTTGCCGCTTTTGTGCGGTTAAAACTGGGTTGCCAACAGAGCTTGATTTAGCTGAACCAGAACGTGTAGCAGATTCTGTAGCCTTAATGAATTTGAAGCATGCGGTTGTCACTGCTGTAGCTCGTGATGATCTAAAAGATGGCGGATCACAAGTATTTGCAGAAACTGTTCGTGCAATCCGTCGTAAGAGCCCATTTACAACAATTGAAGTGTTACCGTCCGATATGGGTGGAGATTATGATAACTTAAAAACCTTAATGGATGCTAAGCCAGATATTCTAAACCATAATATCGAAACTGTTCGTGAGCTTACACCGAGAGTTCGTGCGAGAGCAAAGTATGAGAGATCGTTAGAGTTACTTCGTCGTGCAAAAGAAATGCAACCAGAAATTCCGACAAAATCAAGTTTAATGATTGGTCTTGGAGAAACGAAAGAACAAATTATTGAAACAATGGATGACTTACGTGCAAATGATGTAGATATTATGACAATTGGTCAATATTTACAGCCTACAAAAAAACATCTAAAGGTTCAAAAATACTACTCTCCAGATGAGTTTGCTGAATTACGTGAAATTGCCTTAAGCAAAGGCTTTAGCCATTGTGAAGCAGGTCCATTAGTGCGTTCTTCTTACCATGCAGATGAGCAGGTAAACGCAGCTGCGAAGAAAAAGCAAGCTCAAGCATAAACGTGTTTGTCCAAAAGCTTATATGAGAAAGGGGCTCGAAATGATCACATTTTTGAGCTCTTTTTTTAGTCTGTCGCATAAATTGATGTTGCTTTCCTGAAAAATCTCAATTACCGAATATTTCCTTAAGTACAAGGTTTTTCTCTCTGTAAAGAGAAAGTAGCTCTTTGCTTCATTGTGATGCCTACTTAATTGACATTGTGGGAAGGTCCTCTCTTTTAGCATCTTGAAAGGAAAGAGGCTGACCCAAAAGTCTAGATTTTAGACCTTGGGTTAGCCTCTTTTCATACTTTTATCTTTTTAATTCAGTTAACGTAAAAACCGGGACGTTCCATTGCGCTCCAGTCACTTGCTTTCCGCGGGGAGGAAGCTGAGCCTCCTCGCCTGCGGCTGTTGGGTCTCAGCCTTTCCTCACTTCCCGCAGGAGTCAAGTGTCTTACGCTCCATTCCACTATCGATCTAAAATTGTATTCATAGAAGAAAACCCCTACGAAAACAGTCTTTTTTAAAGAATAATTAAACAACAAAAAAATCATGCAAATCAATATACATTTGTTTGGAGAAAAGCGACTGAAAAATACGGAAAAAGTTTAGATGACCAATATCGTCAACTCGCTTTACAAATTGAGCAAATCCTTCAAGAAGAGGAAAAGTCCGCCCCTTCCGCGTGGCTAGAAGAAAAACTGAAAGAAATACCGATTACTTCAGAAAGAAAGGGTGCTCAAAAGGTCGTTATTTAACAACCTTTTGGGTCAGCCTCTAAAGAAGGAAGTTATTCCATCTGTTCTTTTTTATAACGAGACTTTTCATATTGGTCCTTCATGTCATCATCTACATCTTCGTTTATTTCTCCATACCCTTCTCCATTTGCATTTTCACCTTTATTTAATGCACGCCCTTGTGGAGATTCGAGCATTTTATTGATGGTTTTCGTAAGAATTTCATCAATATCTCGACTTGTTGAATCAAGAGGGCTATATGCTTCAATTTGCTGAATCATATTCGGATTATCTGACACGTACACGTGATAGTATCTTGGAATAGCTGAAAGTGCGGTTTTCTTCACTTGGTCGGCTGTTTCAAAGCGATTGTCGGAATCCGTTCGATAAGCAACAAGTACTTCTTCATCAGTTACTAGCGTAGCGACATCTTGTATATTTGGTAATTGGACAGCAAGACTGCTAATCGCATTAGCTGTTGCTTCACGATCCAACCCGGGTGTTTCTGTATATGTTACGTCATTAGGAATTCCACTTTTTTGATGGCGAACATATCCAAAATTGGCACTTGAATCATTTGCATTTGGCATACCTTCTTCATTGTAAAGCTCTGGGCGATCGCTCACATTTAACGTGTTTCCACTTTGATGGAAAAGAGATGAATCTTCGTCAGCACCATATTGACAAGCTGTTAACAAGGATAATCCAACCACACATGCTGTTAATTTGGTTTTTATCAATTCTAGCACCTCCTACTACTAGCTTTACCAAAGAAGGATAAAAAACTGTTAGCAATTGATGGTTGTGTGTGTTTAGATTATGATAGAAGTATGTAAAATGGATGAGGTGAAAACCAGTATGATTTTAGTTCAGAATCAGAGCTTTGAATTAGTAAAGGAAGAAAAAGATGGGTTTAATGAAGATGCTTTTAAAAGCCGCTATAGTGACATATTAAATAAATATGACTATATTGTAGGGGATTGGGGCTATAATCAATTACGTTTAAAGGGTTTTTTTGACGATCGAAATCAAAAGGCAACCTATGATACAAAAATCAGTACATTAGATGAGTATATTTATGAGTATTGTAATTTCGGATGTGCCTATTTTGTTCTGAAAAAAATAAGAAAGTAAGTATGGACAAGGAGTGGGAGTGAAAATATCTTTTCTGTAGGTAAGAGAAGAGGTCCCTTTTTCTATCAGGTAAAAAAGCAACATACTATATCACAACAGCCATTCCATTTATAAGGCACAGGGGGTGAAGACATTGCGTCTCTTATTCCTGTGCCTTAATTGCTCTTATAATAAGTTTTCTTTATTTCGACGTATAAGGTGGTTCTTCATTTTTATTAGGATCATCGTGTGTTGGGTGTGCTGGTGTATCGTGTCGTTCCAGGCCTTGATGGAGGGACTTGTTTTCATAATTGAATGCACTATAATAACGTTGCCCCTCTTTCCATGGGGTACTTTTGTTTTGTACAGGTTCATCTTTTCCTCTAGGAGAACCATATGGACCTTCAGGAAGCTGTTCAGGAACGAGAAAATTACGCATTGTTTCTACGTTTGAGAAGTCAGTGTATGTTTCTTTTTCCTTATCATTCATCTTTATCACCTACCATAATAGTAGGTTTCTCAGGAAAAAGTACATCCATTCCTGTTTATACTAATTGGTATAAAAAGTCACGTAATTCCTCTGCATCCTCTTCGTTTAGTTTAAAGGCATGTTCCAAGTATCCTGGTTCTTTTAAGTCATCTGAGCCAATGATAGCGAAACGATTCCCTTGTATGTCTAATACTAACTGTTTCCCATAGTAGCGATCGGTTTGAATAATAGCTAAATCAAAACGTTGATTTTCTCCCATAAAGCTAACAAATCTTGTTTTTGCATTCACCGTATCATCGTATAAAAAGAATCTTTCAGACATTGTCATCTCTCCTATGTAGTGGTTTATCCTTATACTACCATAAAGGAGAGGAGGAAGCTTTTCCACATCGCTCCTTTAGATATCCGGCTTTGTTCTGGAGCTCCACATTTCTTAACGGAAATGAACTCTTAAGGCCAATCAACCTCAATCAATATAGGCAAACTAGTAGGATTAAAGTAGAGTCGAGCAATAAATAAACAGAAATTAAACGAAGAAATTATATGGGAATTCATTACCAAATACCTACTTTTCGTTTAAATTTTTGCTTGAAATAAGTCGAAATGGCGAAAAATATGATAAAATATGAATACGTTAGGTGATTGCCAGAAGGGTTGAGTACTTATGAATCGTGGATTTATGGAAAAACATTATCGAAGAATAAAAAAGTGGAGCAAGCTTTTTTATCCGCAGCATAAATTAAAATACTATCCTCCAAAATTTGTACTTAGAGACCCTGTTTTAGAGAGGGTTTATTTCGCTTTATCAGGTGGACAGCAGGTGGCTGCTATTGTCATTTCCATTTCGAACTTAAGGGAGCTTTCACAACAGTTAGAGTCAAGACAATTAAGTGACTATAAAAGTGAACTGAAAGCTGCGTTTAAAGAAATTTTTGACGAGTCGAACTATAAGGATGATTTATTGGTTGTTCATGATTATTATAGTGAAGGTTTAACTGTCTTCATAAAAATAAATGATGATAAGCAGAGTGTTGTACATATTGAGAGCCTATTAAGGACCCTTACACCTAAATTAGAGAGATGGATGTATACGAAATATCCATATTTTCAGCATTCTTTTGAAATTGGTTATATGTTTGTCGAAAGGGATGTTGGTACGATTCAAGATGCGCTATATGCTGCGCAGCAACAAGCGGTTGCAATGGCGGAAAAACGAATACAATCTCGCTATATTGAGACCTTATTAGAAATGAGAGATATTATTCAAAAGCGTGAGATCAAATTACTTGCACAGCCTATTATTGATCTAACTACTAAGCAAATTAGGGCTTGGGAGTTTTTAACGAGAGGACCTGAGAATACGTCCTTAGAAAATCCATTACAATTATTCTCCTTAGCGAGACAATCTAATCTTATATATGATTTGGAACTACTTGTACTTGAGAAGGCATTTCAGTTGATTGAACGTGTAGGCTGTAAAGACGATGTGTTCTTAAATTTTACGCCTATTACGTTAGGGAATAAACGGTTTATTCCGGCTCTTTCAAATCTATTAGAGCGATATGAAGAGATATTACCCAATAAAATGATCTTTGAGGTAACGGAACGAGATTCAATTGAGGGATTGACGTTTTTCCAAGATAACATAAAACAGCTACGTAAAATGGGCTTTCGCATAGCGGTTGATGACACGGGAGCTGGCTATTCTAGTTTACATACAATAAGTGAACTGCTTCCAGATATCATCAAAATCGATCGTTCAGTTATTCAAGATATCGACACAAATCGTGTGAAAGAATCTATGTTAAAGGGTTTAATTTTAATTGCAAAAGAAACGGGATCACTTGTCGTAGCAGAAGGTATTGAAAAGAAAGAAGAAGCAGATGTATTAATGAGAAATCAGGTTGATCTAGCACAAGGATATTTTTACGCAAAACCAGGCACATTAGAAAAAGGACGAGTAGCTTTACTATAGGGGTGGGTGAAGGAATGTACTTTGTTAATCGTGAGCATATAGAAACAAAATTATCCTATTTAGAAAGTCAAATGACGGTTTTTGAGCAGCAAGAAAAATGGACAGACATGCTAGAGAAGATAGCACTAGAACGAATTTGTCATATGGCAATCGAAACGGTGATTGATGTTGGGAATTCGATGATAGATGGATTTATCATGAGAGATCCGGGTAGCTATGAAGACATTATTGATATCCTGTTAGATGAAAAGGTTGTGGGTGAGCAGAGCGCAAACCAATTAAAATCAATAGTTTCTCTTAGAAAAGTATTAGTACAAGATTATGTTGGAATTGACCATGATAAGCTTTTATATACATTCAAAAGAAATATCGTTGCGTTGAAAGCTTTCCCAGCTTCTATTCGAACGTATTTAGAAAACGAATTAGGTCCGGTTTCAGCATTTATCCCTTTAAAAGACTAACAATACATAGTAAAAAAGAGCTTGGGTCAAAATGAGGCCATTTCTTTTAAAAGACGAACGATTATCGTTGGACACGTTGTTACTTATTATTATGTTGTGGTGGAAGAACAAGTACGTTCCATTCCGCTCCATTACATTAGTGATTAACAATCGTATGAACAATACATGTAGTGACAAAGAATAAAACCCGAACGACATGGGAGATTTTCAATGACATATCACCTGATCATTCGGGTTTATCAACTAAAACACTTATGTCCCAGCCTCTTTTTCAAAAGGTATGAAATGTATACAAGTTTGTATCTGCTCTAGGCGCCCGGAGCTTTTCTTTGGGGTTGGAATGATTAAAGGCTTCGTGCTGCGTGTGGATAAGTGCGTCAACAGCTAGGTTCAGCGCCTAGTCCCCTCAAGGTCATGCCCGAGTCTGACCAAGGCGTCCTGAGATTTCATACATGAAAGGAGGAGAATGTTGATGAAAGCCTATAAGGGGTATTTAATTGATTTAGATGGCACGATGTATAGGGGAACAGAAGAAATTAAAGAGGCAAGTGAGTTTGTATCTTCTCTTGCTGAAAGAAATCTTCCCTATTTATTTGTAACGAATAATTCCTCGCAAACTCCGGAACAGGTTGCTGAAAAATTACGGAGCTTTCAGATCCCTGCTACTAGTGACCATATCTTTACAACAAGTATGGCAACAGCAAATTATATTTCGATGCAACAGGTGAATGCGAGTGTATTTGCAATAGGTGAAGAGGGGTTAAGGGATGCATTACAAAAAAAGGGATTGCGTTTAACAGAGGATAATCCTGATTTTGTAGTTATCGGAATTGATCGCGACATTACCTATGAAAAACTTGCGCAAGCTTGTCTTGCTGTTAGAAGTGGGGCAACCTTTCTTTCAACAAATGGAGATATTGCTATTCCTACGGAAAGAGGATTATTACCTGGTAATGGAGCATTAACGTCTGTTATTTCAGTCTCTACCAATACAAAGCCAATGTTTATCGGCAAGCCTGAAAAAATTATTGTCGAGCAAGCGATTAACCAGCTTGGTCTTGCAAAAGAAGATGTAATGATGGTTGGAGACAATTATGATACAGATATCATGGCAGGAATAAACTGTGGGATTGATACTTTACTTGTTCATACGGGAGTGACACAAAAAGAGCATTTAGATGTGCTCGTACAAAGACCTACATATACAGTGGATGATCTAGCAGAATATGTGAAGGCACTCAAGGAGTAAGTAAGGTCTACGGTGGTTTAATCCTCAAAACCTTTCAAGAGAATGATGAATTTTTTTGACATTCCCTATATAGTCAGTCCGTGTGAGAAAAGAACAAAACAAAAGGATGCCTTTGTATTCAATGGCATCCTTTTGTAATTTGGTCATACCTTGTTATTCAACGTCTCGGGCTCTATGTGCAAGTCTACTTGACGCAGCAGCAGCTATTGCACCTACGATATCATCTAGGAAGGTATGACATTTACCACCAGACTTGTCATTTAAGTATTGAAGGATTCCTGGTTTTAGCTTATCGATATAGCCATAATTCGTGAATCCAATAGACCCGTATATATTAACAATTGAAAATGCGAGAATTTCATCGACTCCGTATAAGCTCTCATCTGTACTAATAATGGACTGAAGTGGTTCTTCTAGCTGTCCTTTTTCAGCAAGGATATCAAATTGTATTCCCGTAAGAATGGCATTTTGAACTTCTCTTTTTGTTAGAACCCTATCAACATTTTCTAAGCAGTCTTCAATTTTTAAATCTGGATGATATTTCTCTTGTAGGAAATAAACAAGTTCTGCAATATCATCTAGAGTTACACCACGTTGTACCATCCATTCTCTCGCTGTTTTTTCAACAATGTCCATATTTTCATTATTTTTCATCATAATCACCTGTTTCTTCTAAATTAGCGTATTTATTCATTGTATGACGATATTTTGTAAACTATTCTATGTATTCATTACGCTCGCATTACCAGTCTCCATAATACTCGTCCAGGACACCTCTTCTACAATATACCCTTTTTACTACTTCTATAAAACTAAGGAAGTCCCTGCCACTAAATCATCATAAATCTGTTCATTGATGATTACGATAGTAATAGAAATAATTTGGTGGAGGGAACCCAATGAAGGATGTCTTGAAAGAAAAGTATGGCATTAAAGTACCGGAAATTCTTATGAAGGGTCAGCTTCAGACATTTACCATACATCATACGGAATTTGTTATTGTCCCTATATCCCATGTAGATGAAGAAGAATTATACGAATTATATCAACTGAATCACTATATGAATGATAAGAAGGAGCCTTATTTAGCAACAATTGTGTTAACAAAGGAGAACTATTTATCCTTTGAACATGATGAGAATCGTTATCTTTTGCTTAAAGTCCCTAAAACAACCTTTCAGCCACATGCAATAGGAAGAGATTTAGCAAGATTCCACCTGAAAGGACGATCTTATCCTTATCAGATCTCAAAGGCTCAACGAATTGGCCAATGGAAAATGCTATGGGAAAAAAGATTAGATCAATTGGAAATGTTTTGGCGAGGGAAAATTTATCAGGAGTCATTGCACCCCTTTGAAAAGATGTTTGTTGAAGCTTTTCCATATTATTTAGGATTAGCGGAAAATGGAATACAGTATTTGGTTGATACAGAATTAGATGAAGATCCTCATCCAATCGATTCGGCAACCATTTGTCATCATCGTTTTCATAAAAATACGTGGTTAGGCGATGTGCAAATGAAGTCGCCAATAGATTGGGTATTTGATCATCATAGTAGAGATCTCGCGGAATACATGAGATTTTCTTTTTTTCACGATCAAGAAGAATTTAAACAGTATGGGTATAAATTTATTGAGGATTATGATCGGACCTCACCACTATCTCCTTTTTCATGGAGACTGATTTACAGTCGATTGCTATTTCCCGTTCATTTCTTTGAGTGTGTGGAAAATTATTATTTATCAAATGGCGATACTTTCTATGAAGATCAATTAACCTCAATCTTAGACACGTCAGATCAGTACGAAGCTTTTTTGCAAAGCTATTCAAGTATGCTGTCAATGAGGACTAAGAGAATGGTTCTTCCGCAGGTAGAATGGATCATGCCAGTGGGGAAGTAAATTGGTTGTTCAAATGAACTAGTAGGAGGGAGGAATGCTTCCTTCTTCCTTTGTAGTAAAGTAAGTATGTTAAAATAAGGAATAGGTTGAACTTATTTTTTAATGAGGTGACGTTTGAAGTGAAAAGGCCAAAAATCTTTATTACACGTAAATGTTCTGAACAACAACTACAGCCGTTATATGAAATAGCCGACGTAGATATGTGGCCAGAGGAAGAAATCCCTTGTCCTAGAGAATTACTACTTGAGAAGGCAGGAGACGCAGATGGCCTGCTGACTATGCTATCTGATTCGATTGATCAGGAATTATTAACAACTGCTAATAAATTAAAAGTTGTCGCTAACTTAGCGGTTGGTTTCGATAACATAGATGTTCAAGCAGCAAATG
Organism: Bacillus weihaiensis; assembly: GCF_001889165.1. Taxonomy (GTDB): domain Bacteria; phylum Bacillota; class Bacilli; order Bacillales; family Bacillaceae; genus Metabacillus; species Metabacillus weihaiensis. The sequence continues at coordinate 658,815 of NZ_CP016020.1, forward strand.
AAAATGGTGTGGTTGTTTGTAATACACCTGATATCTTAACGGATACAACAGCAGATTTAACCTTTGGACTTATTCTATCGACAGCTCGCAGGCTAATGGAGGCTGCAAATGTTGTAAAGAATGACCAGTGGAAAAGCTGGGGACCTTTACTATTAGCGGGACACGATGTTCATCATAAAACACTTGGAATTGTTGGCATGGGGAATATTGGACAAGCTGTGGCAAAAAGGGCTACAGGGTTTGAGATGAACATCCTTTATCATAATCGATCAAAAAATGAAGAGGCGGAACAAAGGCTTGGAGCGACATATTGTACATTTTATGAGCTTCTAGAAAAATCGGATTTTGTCGTCTGCCTAACACCTTTAACGACAGAAACGAAGGAGCTTTTTAATAAAGACGCATTCAATAAAATGAAGAAGTCTGCCATCTTTATTAATGTAAGTCGCGGGGCAGTTGTAAACGAAGAGGATTTATATGATGCTTTAGTTTCGGGTGAAATTGCAGGCGCAGGATTAGATGTGTTTCTTCATGAGCCAATTCCGTCCAGTCATCCGCTAGTAAGTCTACAAAATGTTGTGGCTTTACCACATATAGGAAGTGCTAGCTATGAGACGAGATATGGCATGATGAACTTATGCGCGTCAAATATAGCTGCAGTACTTAACGGAAAGGATCCATATACTCCTGTGAGGTTATAAGCAATATAGACTACATTCTTTCATAGATTCTTAGGTGTAGTTGTATGAAATCTAAGAATGAAACTTTGAAATAGCTGGTAACTCGGCTATTTCATTCATTTTCTCTATAAATGAGGAGCTTTTTTCATGAATGAGCCACAATTGATATCGCTTACATAAAAAAACTGAAAATTCACCCTTGTAAAACAGTTCCAACCATCTTATAATGACAAATATATCATTAGTGTCTTTTAAGGAGAAACATTTGTATTTTATAGACGTACAAAAAGGAGTGGTATCGTGGAATCAATTCAGGTGGGACTATTAGGTCTAGGTACAGTTGGAAGTGGTGTTGTAAAGATTATCGAAGACCACCAGGACAAATTAATGCATCAAGTTGGTTGTCCAGTTAAAGTAACAAAGATTCTTGTGAAAGATTTGGAAAAATCTCGACAAGTTGAAATAAAGAAAGAAATGCTTACAACAAACGTAGAAGATGTTATATATAATCCTGATATAGATGTAGTGATTGAAGTAATGGGTGGAGTAGAAGAAACTCGCCATCACTTAATTGGAGCGTTACAAGCGAAGAAGCATGTCGTAACTGCTAATAAGGATTTAATGGCGGTGTATGGAACAGAACTTCTTTCCATTGCGACTGAAAATGGGTGTGACTTATTCTATGAAGCGAGTGTTGCTGGTGGAATTCCTATTCTTCGTAGTTTAGTAGATGGTTTAGCTTCAGATCGTATTACGAAAATGATGGGGATTGTGAACGGAACTACGAACTTCATTTTAACTAAAATGTCGAAATTCGGTAGTGCATACGATGCAGTGTTAAAAGAAGCGCAAGACTTAGGCTACGCGGAGTCCGATCCAACTTCAGACGTTGAAGGCCTGGATGCCGCAAGAAAAATGGCGATACTTGCTAGACTTGGCTTTTCTATGCATGTAGATTTAGAGGACGTGCAAGTGAAAGGAATTTCGAATGTAACGGATGACGATATAAGCTATAGCAAACGATTAGGCTATACAATGAAGTTAATCGGGATTGCTCAGCGCGAGAATGGGAAAATTGAAGTAGCGGTAGAACCCACATTACTTCCAGAATCCCATCCACTAGCGTCTGTAAACGACGAATTTAACGCTGTCTATGTGTATGGAGAAGCTGTAGGTGAGACTATGTTCTATGGCCCAGGTGCTGGAAGTCTTCCAACGGCCACTGCGGTTGTTTCGGATGTAGTCGGTGTGATGAAGAATATGAGGCTCGGAGTAAATGGAAGAAGTGCCGTAGCCCCTCAATTTGAAAAACAATTAAAAAGTGAAGAACATATTTACGCACAGCATTTCCTCCGTATTCGTGCAAAAGATCAGGTTGGTGCTTTTTCGAACATTACCTCTCTATTTTCAGAAAAAGGGGTTAGCTTTGAAAAAATTCTTCAACTTCCGATTAAAAATAGTAATCTAGCTGAAATTGTGATCGTGACACATAAAGCATCGAAGAGAGATTTTGATCAGATTTTACAACGATTAAATGATTTGCCAGTAGTTGATGAAGTGAAAAGTACTTATCGAGTAGAAGGGAACGGATTCGTATGATGTGGAAAGGTTTAATTCAAGAATTTGCAGAATTTTTACCCGTAACAGAAAATACACCAAAATTAACATTGCAGGAAGGGAATACTCCGCTTATTCACTTACCGAAGCTGTCTGAGAAACTAGGCGTTGAATTGTATGTGAAAACAGAAGGAACGAATCCAACTGGCTCTTTTAAGGATCGAGGTATGGTGATGGCTGTTGCGAAGGCGAAGGAAGAAGGCAGTGATACAGTCATTTGTGCTTCTACAGGTAACACGTCAGCTGCAGCGGCAGCCTATGCAGCAAGGGCGAATATGAAATGTATCGTGCTAATTCCTGATGGAAAGATTGCCTTTGGTAAATTGGCACAAGCTGTTATGTATGGAGCTGAAATTTATGCCATTCAAGGGAACTTTGATCATGCGTTAACTATGGTTCGTAACATAAGCGAAAAATTACCTATTACTCTAGTAAACTCTGTTAATCCTTATCGGATTGAAGGGCAAAAAACAGCTGCGTTTGAAGTTTGTGAGCAGCTTGGAAGTGCTCCTGACTATTTAGCTATTCCTGTTGGAAATGCAGGGAATATAACGGCCTATTGGAAAGGTTTCAAAGAATATCATGAAAAGAAACAAACAGGCCTTCCTATCATTCACGGCTTCCAGGCTGAAGGTGCTGCTGCAATTGTTAGGGGAGAGCCAATTGCTAATCCAGAGACAGTAGCAACTGCGATTCGAATTGGGAACCCTGCCAGCTGGGAAACAGCGGTGAGGGCGAAAGAAGAATCAGGTGGCAAAATTGATTCTGTAACGGATGAAGAAATCTTAGAAGCGTATCAGTTAATTGCTCGAGAAGAAGGAGTATTCGCAGAACCAGGCTCTTGCGCATCTATCGCGGGTTTAATTAAGCATCGTAAGCTAGGTTTAATTAAAGAAGGCAGTAAAGTAGTTGCAGTTCTCACAGGTAATGGATTAAAGGATCCAAATACAGCAATTGATGTTTCTGAAATTAAGCCTATTGTATTACCAAATGATGAAGAAATCTTTTTACAGCAATTAAATGGAGTTACGGTTCAATGAAAGAAGGAGACATGTTAAAAATATCTGTTCCAGGGAGTACTGCCAACTTGGGACCAGGCTTTGATTCAGTAGGGCTTGCTCTAGGAAAGTATTTAACTCTTGAGGTCAAACAAGCTGATAATTTTGTCTTTATCCCTATGACAGAGGATGTAAAGGGAATACCTACTAATGAGAGCAATCTTATTGCGCAGATTGCCTTAAAAGTAGCATCTCTTTACAATCGCCAATTACCACAATGTGAAGTAAAAGTGTGGAGTGATATTCCTATGGCAAGGGGAGTAGGAAGTAGTGCAGCTGCTATTATTGCAGGTATTGAACTTGCTAATCAACTTTGTGATCTTAACTTATCAGAGGATGAGAAGCTAAGATTTGCAAGCCTTGAAGAGGGACATCCAGATAATGTGGGTGCATCCTTATATGGAGGTCTTGTTATTGGTTTACATGAACAAAATCAAACAGAACTTGTTAGATTAACCGAAGTAGAGGTTGATTGTGTACTCGTTATACCTAAGTATGAAGTATTGACAAGTGATGCCAGAAATGTTCTCCCTCAGATGCTTACCTATAAATCTGCTGTAGAAGCAAGTGCAGTCAGTAATATGTTAGTAGCGGGTCTTTTATCAAATAATTGGAATTTAGTCGGAAAAATGATGCAAAAGGACCTTCTTCATCAACCATATCGCTCGGAGCTCATTCCTGAGATTCAGCTTGTTCAGGAAAAGGTGAAAAAATTCGGTGCGTATGGATCTGCACTTAGTGGAGCTGGACCAACTGTCATCTCTTTTGTTGAAAAAGGGCAGGGAGAAGAACTAGCTTCCTATCTTTCAAACGAATTTGTAAATTGTCAAGTTGAGCATGTTGCAATAGACCTACAAGGATGTAGAGTAGAACAAATTCAACGTGTGAAGTGAAAAAACAGTGAGGCACTTGGACACTAAACGGTGGTGTATATGTGTCTCCATACGAAAGAACCGCTCACTAATATGGATGTGAGTGGTTCTTTTATGGTTTAAGGTAGGATAAAATGGAGCGATTGTGAAAAAAGTACTTCAACATCCAGCTCTTGAAGTCGGAGGTTTTTGCAAAAAAGTCAGATGCCTACCCTAAAAGAGCAACCCGTGTATGTACAGTCGTTGCTCAGGAGGTCCCACTTTTGTTTAAGGAACGGATCTGTCAGCTAAAAAAATGGACTAACCATACGGTTAGCCCATTTTGCTATTGCTATTAAAATACTTGTTCTACTTCGATAATACCAGGTACTTCTTCTAAAAGTGCACGCTCGATACCTGCTTTTAATGTAATTGTTGAACTTGGGCAGCTACCGCAAGCGCCTAGTAAGCGAAGCTTTACAATCCCATCTTCAACATCTACTAATTCACAATCTCCTCCATCACGAAGTAAAAATGGACGTAGTTTATCTAATACCTCTTGGACTTGATCGAAAATTGTTGTTTCAGTAGTCATATAATCAAACTCCTTTCTTTCCTTATCTTATATTATATTGGAAATACAAGAAAAAATCTAATTGGATGAACCAATCTCATGACCAATTTTTTCATATTTGACTTGAAGGCAGAGTTTTTAATCTAGTACATATCTTGTGTGGATGTCAAACTAATCGCCTTGAGCTTTTCTAATCTTACCATATTTCACTCTATAGAAAAATGGTATTTGTTTGGAGTGAAGGATGGAACTTTTTATTTAATTCGAATACAATGAAGAAAAACAGACTGTGGGTGAAGAGAGTGAAAAACGTAGAAATTAATGTGTATGGTGCAGAGGTTTTATGTCCAAGTTGTGTAAACTTACCTTCAGCTAAAGAAACCTATGAATGGCTTGAGGCGGCACTATCTAGAAAGTATGAAGGTCAAGCTTTTCATATAACCTATATAGATATCCATCAACCCCAAGAGAACCAAGAAAAACAGGAGATGGCTGATAAGATCTTAGCGGATGAATTCTTTTACCCTCTAGTAGTAATTGAAGGTGAAGTGGTGGGAGAAGGAAGTCCTAGATTGAAGAAAATCTATGAGGTGATGGAAAAGCACGGATACATAAGTGTGATAAGTTAAGCAGCTGTCGAATGAGCCTTTGGAACATAAACATAAAGACGATGTGAATAAAATATAAAGAAGCAGATTATTTATCTGCTTCTTTATTATGGATGGAATAAGACTGACTAATAGCCATTACCCGTTATGATATTTGTACATCCATAGGACTCCAGATTTAAGTAGTCGTGGTACACGTCCCATTAATGGACGATCATTCACAAGTCCAAAGCCTTGCTTCTTTCCTAATGAGCCTAAAACACCCTTTAGTTTAAATGGTGGGAATGATTCAGGAAGAGGTTCATTATTCCATTTTTTTTGCAATACCTGCACAATTTGCTCAGCCTGTGCTTCAGCAAGCTGTGCACTAGGAGCATGAGGTAAACTGGCACAATCACCTACAACGAATACATCTTCATGAGTGGAAATATAATGCTGTGTTGTTAAGACAACACGTCCTTGATTATCCTTCTCAACTGGTAGATCTCGAACAACTTTGTTTGGCTGAATACCAGCTGTCCAGACGATGACGTCACATTCAAATGGTTGATCATGGTTGTAAACAATATTAGGTTCTACCTTTGTAATGTTGGCTTCACTAATAATCTCAACACCATGCTCAGTAAACCATTTCTCCACGTAGCTGCTTAACCGCTCTGGGAAGCTTGATAGGATATGCTTACTTCTGTCAAATAGCTTTATGTTTAAGTCTTTACGGCTTTCTCTAAGCTCACTAGCGAGCTCCACCCCACTTAAACCAGCCCCTACAATCCCAACAGTTGCACCAGCACATAAATTATTTAATTTTGTATAGGTGTCTCTAGATTGATCGATTGTCTGAATGCTATTAGTATATTCATAAGCACCAGGAACATTGTGGTATTTATCCTCACAGCCCAAACCGATAATAAGGTCATCATAATAGACTGGATCTTCGTCTTCAAAAATGACTTTCTTTTCTTCAAGATCAACAGAAGAGACAGTTCCATACTTCGCATGAAGTCTAGGATGCTCAGGGAAAGATACACGAATGTGATGGTCGGAAATCGTACCAGCAGCTAATGCATAGTACTCTGTTTTCAGACAGTGATAAGGATTTTTATCAATTAATGTAATTTGAACATCATCTGGCAATTGATTAGGTAGTAAACGAAGTAAAACGCGCATACCTCCGTAACCTCCGCCAAGGATCACTAGGTTTTTCATAGTAGATACCCCTTTTTCCCCACGTTTTTAAAAGATGGCTTTTTCATATAGAGAAAGATTGTCTTATTAAAAAAGCTTAGTTTAGTAGCATGATAAGATTATTATAACGAAAAAATAAGGACATGTGTTTACTATTAAAAAAGATCTTTTTATTAAGATAGGGACCTTTTTAATTGGAAATCCTCTCAGTGTGAATATGAGTAATAATAGATGCTTACCATGCAATTATGATAAAATATAATTCAAAATTCCATACAAAAGTATAACGAATTTCCTATAGAACCTCAACACATTATTGAAAAAAACGTTTTCTTTTATTTTAAATTTTAACATACATTCTTTAGGTGTAACATAATCAAGATGTTTCCTTTTTTAAAGAGGAAAAGAATTTAAATTGACTGAAATCATATAAGGAATTAAGATAGAAAAAGTAGAGAGGTGGGAAAATGAAGCCAATAATTGAATTCTGTATTAGCAACTTAGCTAATGGCTCACAATCAGCATTGGAGAAGCTTGAGAAAGATCCAAATTTAGATATTATTGAATATGGCTGCCTAAGCTATTGTGGGAAATGTAGCCAATCTTTATTTGCACTTGTAAATGGAGAAATTGTTACAGGTGAAGATCCTGATGCTCTTGTTGAAAACATATATACTCATTTGGATGAAAATCCAATGTTTTAATTAGATGAAAGACCATCCATTCCGGATGGTCTTTTTTTAAGGCTATTTTCGTATAGATAGTAGACTTAATTACCTGATGATTAATACCTAAAGCTAGTCACTATCTATTCGTTTTTATAAGTAATCATTCCTGTTTTTGCTTTGTAAAGAATGAATTTACAATCTACTAGATTTTTCTTTACAAATACATGCTATTTTTTGGTAGTACGATAGCGGTCAAAAAAGCGAGTATAGGAGGATTTTTATGAAGAAGTTTGGAAAATTTAGTTACGCATTTATTTTGATCTTGGCACTATTTGTCTCTGGTATCTCCTTTGCATCAACGAATGCAGCTAGCTCTCTATCAGTATCTCAAGCTCTACAAGTACAAAATAATTCCATTCAAACAGTGGAAGGGTACGTGGTAGGAAAACCAAATTCATCAACAACAGTAGAAACAAGCCAATTTTCAGACGACTACGCTTTAGCTATCGCTGATCATGTAAGTGAAAAAAGCACATCTAACATGCTATATGTCCAAATACCTTCTCAATTTAGAGCAGGATTTGGTTTGAAAAGTAACCCAAGTTTAATGGGCAAAAAGGTTAAAGTAACTGGTAATCTAACATCCTATTATTCTCACGCTGGTCTAAAAAATACGACTACCATGACTCTTGTATCTTCCGGAGGCACGTCAGGAGAGTCATCTAGTAATCTTGACTCTTATTATCAAACGGCTACAGGAAAAACAGGCTCTGCTTTAAAATCAGCTCTACATACTATTATTGATGATCACAATGAGATCTCCTACGACAATGTATGGGAAGCATTACGAAATACAGATGAAGATCCTACTAATTCAAACAATGTAATCTTGCTTTATACAGGGCGTTCTCAAAGCAAAACATCTAACGGTACAGGAGTTGATTCTTGGAATCGCGAACATGTCTGGGCAAAATCACATGGTGACTTTGGAACAACGATGGGAGCAGGCACAGACCTTCATCATTTGCGTCCAACAGATGTAACGGTAAACAGTTCAAGAGGAAACAAAGATTTTGATAATGGTGGAACAGCTCAAAAAGAAGCACCAGATACCTATGCGGACAGCGATTCTTGGGAGCCAAGAGATGAAGTAAAAGGTGATGTTGCGAGAATGATTTTCTATATGGCTGTACGCTATGAAGGAGATAGCGGAGAATTAGATCTTGAAGTAACAGAAACTGTAAATAACGGATCTGCACCACTACATGGAAAATTATCAACATTATTAGAGTGGCATGTTCAAGATCCAGTAGATGACTTCGAACGTAATAGAAACAATGAAATCTATACAAATTATCAATATAATCGAAACCCATTTATTGATCATCCTGAATGGGTAGATCTTATTTGGTAAGGCACTGTTCTAATATCTCTGAAGAACGAGCTTGCTGTGTGAGACACTAATCAAATAAGCGTAGAAATAACCAGGCATCCCCATTGCATTGATACAGCGTTGTTTCAATGCAATGGGGTGCCATTTTTATCCTTCACCACTACCAGCTTTCAATTCAACGATATACCTAAAAGCTATTTCTTAGGAATGTATTGAGATTTCCCCTACAAGCTATCAATAACCTATCACCAATTGTTTTTCGATACTCTAGCACTAAATACACGCAAATACACTATGTATTTCATTTAGAAAAATCCTAAGTGCCGAGATTTTCCGTAAAGAGCTGCTCTCTATCTTGAGAGAGAGCAGCTCTTTACTTTCTTGCATACCGGGTATTTATGGATGGAAGATGTCTATATTCTGTGAATAAGTAAAATACCAACAATGTTATAGAAAGGAGCGTTTTAATAGAAAGCTATTCTCAGTGGGAGAGGATTGATGGCTAACTTGAATGAATCTTAAATCCAAAACAAACAGTTTTCTTCATCTTAAACATGTTAATAAACAATACACGGTTAATAACATTCTTAAATGTAAAACAGATGATACATTGAAGTTGATTCACATAGTAACCTTTCAGACTATTTTTCTTGAAAGAGTAAGTACATATATCTAGGAGTATTGAAGTGTACCTGTTATTTTTAGATATTATTTACTATATAATTTCCAATCACTTTATTTATAATAAATATGTATGTAAAAAATTAACATGAAAGTGAGTGAGTGGAATGAATGAAAAAATAAAGTTGAAAACACTCGCTATGGAAAAAGTGGCTCAAGTCATTGACTCTTTATCAAATGAAGCAAAGATTAGATATCGTGTGGCAATCAATGAGTTTGCAGATGTGTATCTTGATGATGAACTTGTCTTTCCAGAACTTTACTATGCTTACAAGCAAGAGCGATCCTCCTACGAATTACAATGTACAAATGGAGATAAGATTATTTATAGAAGAGAACATAATGAGCACGTGATTCAGTTTGCACAAACATATTTTTGTTTACCTGAGGAGCTTTTTGTCCTCCTTATTACTTCCTGTATGGAAATCATGAGAGAGGTGTTACCGCTAGGAACAGTAGTTGAACTTAACCCACTTCATTTTATTCCGGAACATCAAACGTCTTCACCTACCAAAGTTGTGATTACAAAACGTTTTATAGCACCAACAGGGTATCAAACGTATTTCCCTTACGGTGGCTCTATTTACCCTGTAGGAGAAATGAAGAAAGATACAACGATCTATTTTACAGAGCCATTAATTACAAATGTGATCCATACTGGCTATAAAGATGATATGGAAGAAGCCTTTCTTCTGCTTGTAAAAGAAGATTTTATTGTTCAAAAAAATATGAAGTCAATTGAATTTTCAGCACAAGATATGAAACGTCTTCAGCTTGAAATTGAGTCTAAGGAAAGAGCGGGTAAAAGGTAATGGCACTTTATACGTCAGGCTTTTGTTATAACTTAGTTTCTGGGATTAGCTCGTCTTTGGAGGATGCCAAATATGAGATTAAGAAAAATTTTGAGCAAATGGACTTAGAAAATGCATCTGTTGAAGAAGAGATGAGAGAAATGATAGAAGAAATGATTGCAGAGATTGATCAATTACTTGCCACGATTCAATCTGTTCATTTTAGATAAAAAGTTGGTAGAGAGGAGTTTACGTATTGGGAACAACACACATAAAGATGAGTGTTCACGATTTACAAACCACTTTACAAACCCTTCAATCAAGTATTGAAGAGTTTAGTAGTTATACCGACACCTTCCGTACTGGCACAAGAGATCAATTAAAGAACTTTAATTCTGATTTCATAGAAAAAGTAGATGCAATTCTAGATAATATGAATGATGATATCAATAAGGATTTACTAAAAGATATGTATGCTATTCATGCTGCTGGTAAAGAAATGTTAGAAGAAATGAAGAAGGCCGACGAAGAAGCGAGTGAATTGATTCGGAGTGGGCAATCATGAAAAGAGACATCCAAATTAACTATGGAATATTGGATCAGATTATTGAACAGCTTCATACATACAAAAATGCCTTAAATCAAATGCATAGCTCCCTAACCTCGATAGCTGTTTATGTAGAAAGTAACGCGGGAAAAAGCTTGGATGTTTGGGATGACACCATTCAGCAATCAAAGAAAAATATTACTAGCTACCAAGCTCAAATAGACGATCTTTTATCATTATTTGAAAACTACGTGACCGATACAACGGCCTACATTACACCTATTTCTCGAAATAGTATGATGAGAGTCGATCGCAACGATATCTGGTGGAACCTCACACAGATTGAATCAGGGGTAAACAACAATATGTTCCATGCGATCCTAGAAACACATAAGTCCCCAAGCTTCTTATTTGGTTTGTTTGACGATCCAACTCCAGAAGAAAAAGAAAGAAGCAGACATAATAAACAAAAGCTTGATGCTATTCGGACGAATATTGAATCTTCCAAGGCCATGCTTGAAAAGAATATAGAAGGTTTATGGGATATTTATGAAACAAAAGTAAAAAAGTTCGAAAATGTTGATGATGAATACTCAAACAAAGCCTCTGCAGTCAAAGATACCTACACCAACTTCTTTGAAGGAGTAAGTGATGTCGTGTCTGTAACCGTTGAAGGCGTATGGAATTTCATAAAAGGAGTAGGTGTTGCCGTCTATGAAATCGCAGAAGGCCTAATCAGCCTTGTCATTGATGCGGGAATCATCGCGATATCTAACAACATACCAGACTTCATCGAACCCGAATTCCTAAAAAAAGCGGCAAACACAAGAGTAGAGACCTTTGCCGGAACGCTCGAACAAATCATCGACGACCCAATCATCGTCCTAGAATCGGTAGCACAATCCCTATCAGACACCTCAGAAAAAGAAGGGATTATGTATGTAACTGGAGGCGCAGCAACCTCCCTCATCCCATACGTAGGCCAATCAAAATACCTCAAGCTATTAAAAGTAGAAAAAGACAAAGCAACCAACACCAAAGCAGTAAACCCAGCCATCTCTCAAAAAGTAAAAGAAATCGTCCAAAACAACAAAGTATTTGAAGGAATCAAGAAAGAAACAGTAGAATTATATAAAGATATAAAAAACGGTGGAACCCGATTTATCGATGACGTCACACACTTCTTAGGCAGAACTTTATTTCCTAATCAGACCCTTCAAATGAGTACGGCGAATTCAGTGCCAGTGAATGTGTTTAGTAGGTCGACGGTGGAAGATCGGATTGATTCGGTTGTTTCTAGGTCTAGTGTGAAGGTTGAGGAGAAGGGGACTGGGGATGGTACTAAGGGTACGGGTAATGGTGTGAATTATGGAAAGTATTCAACAAATATTGATGATAAGGTAAAAGTAATTGAAAAAGTAGATTTACCTGATTGGATAATGGAGTCATTTACTGATAGTAATTATAGGACTGTGATTACGGAAGAAGATATTACTTTCTACAGAACTTATGGTGGTGGAGCAAAAGCAAATGGTTCATTTGTAACTACTCGTCCAGCTGGTAATAGAATAAATGCGAAAATAGATACTGCATTAGTTCCGGATTGGAAAAATACTAGAGAGTTTGAAGCAATAATAGAAGTTCCTAAAGGACAAATTTTAAATATAGGTAGAGTAGAAAAACAATATACAAAAACAGGTGCTTTACTAGAAGGTGATGCTGACCAAATACTTCTACCACAAGGGTGGCAATCCGAATGGATAAAAGATATAAGAAAAGTTCCGAGTAAATAGGAGGATTTTATGGATAAGAAAGAGCAATTAAGTAGACAAGTAAAAACGGTAATAAATATTCTTGAAAAAGAATATTCTAACGAAATAAAAAAAGATATTTTTCAATTAATATATAAAAGATATAAGAAAGCACTGGAAGTTATTGAAAATAATCAAGATTTAAACAGAATAAATATTACTGGTGGTGTTAGAGCCTATATGGATAGTTATAATGACTATCAAAATCCTTTGTTAAAAGAATTACACAAGGCAGAAAACTTACTAAAAGAGTTATTATAGCATATTAGATAATTACACCTAAACCTTGATTGGCTAACAAGCTTTTCAAGGTTTCTTTTTTGTGGGGGCTACCTAGTGCCAAATAAACGACTTATTATTTTCAGAGTGGAGATAAGCCTTGATTGTATTAGGGCGTAGCCCAGTCATTCGTGCCAATTCACGTTGTGAGAGGTCACGTTCTTTAAGTATTTCCTTGAGTTTAATTGATATTGGCATGGTATTTTCCTTCCTCTTATTCATGTTACCTTTTACGATACATCACAAACTTGTGTCGGTATTCAAATGGATAATCAATATATTGGAGGAGTAGAACAATGGTATATAACGAACCTAGACGACTTAATAAAACCTTAAACTTTATTAACGAAGTTGAAAAAGCGAAAATAAAGTTAGAATGTGAAATGAAAGCTCACAAATTAGGTCAAGGTAAAGATGGGACAATAAGTCAACTTGAAAATTTCTATAAAGATATAGAACTAATGATTGAATCTAAAAGTCATATCCCATCATATCCAAGGGTTATTACCGATACTTGGGATTTTAATAGCGAACTTGGAATTCAATTATTAGATTTATATGAGTTATATAAGAAGCTGGGATAACTAACTTCAATTATTAAGAAATGATATAAGAGATAACTAGATGGTAGGAAGTTCAAAAGTTTTTAAAGAAGTAAGAGTATTTAAGTTCAACCAATGATTTTTAAATGTATATTATCATAGGGAACAAGCTTAGAACTTCGAAATTAAACAGAATTTTTGGTTTAAAGATAGGAATAGTAATGAATTACTTTATATAGCTATCTATAAAGCACTTGATTGCCTTTTAGGCAACAGGTGCTTTTGTTTTTTGTTATAAAGTTAAACTTTGGATGACATTGATGATGCTTAATGGAAATTCATAACTCATGAAGGTTGTACCATCAAGGCATTATGTTTTAATACTTGGTTTGTGAAAATAATACGATAATTAGGCGAGATGACATTTTACATGGCAGGGGTAGTTATGATAAGGAATAGCTGACAAACTAACGAGATCAACAAAGAAGATCGGATTGATTCGGTTGTTTCTAGGTCTAGTGTGAAGGTTGAGGAGAAGGGGACAGGGGATGGTACTAAGGGTACGGGTAATGTTAAACAAGTAATTTCTGCAACGGATAAGGCTAAAATATTTAGTTGGAAATATCCTACAAATGATGAGCTGTATTTAAAACATAAGCATGTATTTGATAATCCTAAATACTATGATCAAGAAACAGGTGCAATAAATTGGCCTAAAAACGATGGGTTTTTAAATACTCCAATTGAAGAAACTTTACAACCAGGATTTAGGATAGATAGATTTGGTTGTGACACTGGTATATTTGTTTCGCTAGAAGGTACTCCTTATGGAATGAGAGCTGTTGCTCCAGGTACAGATTTGAGGTCTTATAACGTATTTGATGTCATTGCTCCTATTAAAGTTAAGGGAGGGGAGTTTGCGCCATGGTTTGATGAAGTTGGAGGCGGGGTTCAATATGTATTGACAGATTCAGTTGAAAATTTATTAGAACAAGGAATGATAAGGAGGGTTACACCATAATGAAAATAAAAGAACTAGAACAAAAGTTGCTAGAAATTAATGTACCTAAGGATATTTATTCGATATTAAAAGGGGGACTTCCGAATGAACAGTATTGTATAACTAAAGATGGGGATAATTGGGAGGTGTATTATAGCGAAAGAGGAAACAAATCAGGATTAAAAGTATTTGATCATGAAGAAAATGCCTGTGAATATTTTTATAAAAAAGTAGAAAAATACGCCCCGAAAAATAACTAGTTGGTGGCGTTGGATTAAGTTAGAGCAGTTGGAATGGGTCTTAATCGATATTATAGACACCCAGATGTCTTCAAAAGGGACTTTATCAGGCTTAATTGGTAGAAGAAATAAAAATTAACTGACCTTGATTGGCTATGAACTGCCTTTTAAGGTTTTTTTACTTTAAATCTTTAATGTTAAAAGCGAGATGACTTTTGAATCTATAACTCATGATGGTTATTAAAGATAATAGAATGGTTAATATGAATTATTAGGATAATGCATACACTTACTACTCAATTATATTTACATACGATATGACAAAGATCGTACAGTTAAAGTAGAAAAGATGAAGATTGGATATAGAAAAAATAAAGGAATTATGAAGAAGCACCGGGACGTATCTCATGCATGTTTATTTTCGCTTAATGAAGGAAGCAAAAGATCCGTCCCTATGCTTCCCCCTATGCTTCCCGTAGGGCACGTAGATGAATATTTAAATGGCTCACCTAAAAATAATATATTAAACAAAGCATTAGCGGGAGGTACACACGTGAAAGGTGTAGATTATGACATATTAGGCTTTCCAATTTTTAAAGGAGATGCTGTTAAATTTCAAACGACATTGGGCAAAGAAATGTATATAGCGAAAGATTTAAAGCAATTTGAAGAGTGTACTAGAGCTTTACAAAAAGCTATCGAAGCTGGCGAGGTTTCAAAAGACATATTTTCTCCAAAGCAACTGGCTCAAATAGATGCTGGAAAAGAAAGAATACAAGGATTAACCTGGCATCATCATCAGGTACCAGGAAAAATGCAGTTGGTTGTATCAAAAGTACATGATGTAAATCACTTAGGTGGAAATAAATTGTGGGGAGATGGTATTAGGTGAGTATAATTAAGTGGGAGTTTGCAGACGAGCCTGTAAGTCAAGAGGTAGTGCACACAGTCGGTGATAATTTAGGTGTTAAGTTTCCAAGTGATTATATAGAGTGTGTGGCTATAAATAATGGGGCGAATGCAGAACCAAGACTATTTGATGTAGAAAATCGAGAAAAAGTATTTGGTACGTTACTATCATTCGATGAAAATAATGATGAGTTTATAGTGTCTGTTTATAACGATTATAAGTTAACTTTACCAAAAGAATTAGTTCCAATTGCTTTTGATCCTGCAGGGAATTTAATATGTTTAGATTATAAAGAAGATAAAAACAAGCCTACGGTAGTATTTTGGGAACATGAAAATGCAGGTGAAAAAGAAATGTTAATGCGAGAAGAAGGATTAACAGAAGACCAAGTAGAAGAATTAGCAAGAGAAAATGTATTTTATGTTGCAGCATCATTTACGGATTTCCTTGATAAGTTACATGACTAAGAATTTAAGAAAATAAACATTAAAATCAAGAGCTCATGAAGGTTGTACCATCATGGGGTTGTATAAGAATATTTTGCTATGAAAAGAAGTATGATAATTAGGCGAGATGACATTTAAACATACGATGTATTGTTACAGGGAACAAAACAAAATCTTACGAAATTAAACAGGCTCGTTGGTTTAAAGATGGAAATAGTAATGAATTACTTGCAAAGAAGCACCTGGACGTATCTGGTGCTTCTTTACTTTCGCTTAATGAAGGAAGCAAAAGATCCGTCCCTATGCTTCCCGTCCCTATGCTTCCCCCTTTCTGTCAATTATCCAGATTTCTTTTCTCGCATCTCAGCCCAGCGATCTTTCGCCATTTCGACGATTCCTTTTTCAAGTGTGTCCCGCTGTTTTTCTATCACTTTTGAAAAATAGCGAGTCGCTTGAGTAGTGAGGCCAATCCGGCGGCTTAAATCACCAATTAAATATAGAAGTCGTATCTCAGATAGATGAGTTTCTGAATAATCACTGACCATATAAGATTGAACGTATTCCTCTAAAGCAAGGCGTAGAAATCGTTGTTCCTCTGTTGAATTTACTTTTTCAGTACGGTAAATCCACGATAATCGTAAGTATAGACCTGCTAATGTAATATGTTTTTCTTTCTTTAGTGTTGCACAGTAAATCGCCAATTTAAAAGAGTTGATGGCAGTATCTATTGCCCGTTCGTTACTATATAATTGTGTACTTATCCAATTTTTTGAGATAGCAGTTGCTATTGCTTCTTTTGTAGTTGGAGGAAAATAGGATGTAAATTCCTCAGAAGAAGAAAACCCGCAAGTAGGACAGACTTGAACATAATATAATAGTGGATTTATGGAAGTCTTCGTATAATAAGAACAAAAATCGGTATCATGTTTATTTGCACGTATATAACGAGAAAGCACTTTTTTCGTAATGAAGGAAGTAGCACAAATTTGGCATGTTACATGTTTATCGAATAAATATTCCGGTGTAGTCGTCATAATATCACTTCCTTTTACCTATATATGACAAAATAGTTTCGTGCTAGTTGTGAAAATTATACCATAAAATGTGTATAAAGAACTATAAAATACAAGATTTCCTTTTCGGTTATATCTGAGGTAATAAAGGAAGCGTATTTTTATAGGTATATTAGAGGGTGATTTGGATAGGATATCCTTTTGTTTGTTTCGTATGGAAAAAAGTCATTCTGTCTAAATGATAAAAGCCTCCTGATATTCAGGAGGCTTTTACTTTATTAAAACGGGGGATAGGAGTATTGTGTTCATATTTCCAACAATTTATACTAATAAAAAGAAAATTTTCTGGAGGGCACTATGAAATCATTTCGTTTTACAAAAATGCATGGTCTTGGAAATAACTATATTTATGTAAATATGTTCGAGGAAAAGCTAGAGGAAAGAGAGCTTTCAACGATCGCAGAGCAAGTTTCAAATGTGTATACAGGAATTGGTTCAGACGGGATGATTTTAATTTGTCCATCTGATGTAGCAGAAGTGAAAATGAGAATTTTTAACAATGATGGTTCAGAAGGGAAAAACTGTGGCAATGGTTTACGTTGTGTAGCTAAGTATGCTTATGAGAGGGAGCTAGTCACCGAGAAGAATTTCAAGATTGAAACATTATCAGGTGTTGTTGAAGCTACAGTTCATGTAGAAAATGGTATTGTTCAATTAGTAACAGTTGATATGGGTGAACCACGTTTACAAAAAAATCTCATCCCTATGGTTGGAGACGGGGAAAAGCAAACAATCAACGAGGAATTAGAATTTAACGGAAAAACATATCGGGGAACTGCTGTTTCAATGGGGAACCCACATGTCATATTTTATGTAGACAATATTGATGAAGCGCCTGTCACTACATTAGGTCCACTTATAGAAAAGGATCCGATGTTTCCAGAAAGTGTAAATGTTGAATTTGTCGAAGTAGTCTCTAAAAATGAACTTCATTTTCGAGTATGGGAAAGAGGGTCTGGGGTTACACAAGCATGTGGGACCGGAGCCTGTGCAGCTGTTGTTGCCTCGGTGTTAAATAAGCATACAATAAAAGGGGAAGAAACAACGGTTCACTTAGCTGGAGGTGACCTTCTGATTAACTGGTCAGAAAGCGGAAATGTTCTGATGACAGGTCCAGCAGAGGTTATTTGTGACGGAACGTTTTTCGTTAAAAATGAACATAGTTAACCTGTAATCCTTCTAATACATGATGATGTTGATAGTAGTAAATATTTGAGTGAAAGAATGATTCCGATGTATACTAGTAGTAGATCCTTTGTGAAAAGAAGAGGCGCTTTTTTGAAAAGATGTTGCTAACGACCTTAACGTTTAGGTATCAACGTTGTTTCAATCACATAAAAGATACAAGTTTAAGAAGAAAAGATGCCACTAGACTTCATACAGGGCATTTTCCTATTTTACGAGCAACAACGTATACGAAAATAGCTAAAGTAAAAGAAGGAGGAATGAAATATGAGTGATATTGTAACGATCACTGAAGCGGCAGCTTTCCAAATAAAAGATATGATGAAAGAAAATGAAGAAGAGCATGCTTACCTACGTGTAGGTGTAAAAGGCGGAGGCTGCAGTGGACTTTCGTATGGAATGGGCTTTGAGCATGACATGTCAGATGAAGATGAAATTTTAAACCAACATGACTTAACCATTCTCATAAAAAAAGAAGATGCACCGATCTTAAAGGGAACTAAAATTGATTACAAACAATCCATGATGGGCGGTGGATTTACCATCGAAAACCCGAACGCGATTGCAAACTGCGGATGTGGATCATCATTTAGAACAGCGCAAAATACTGGTACTCCTGAGGAGTGCTAATTAGACTGGCTTGTCGGTTGACTAACGAAAATAAGTAAAAGGCTGGTTAACTTAAAATTTATTCTTTGTAAAGGATAGATTTAAAAAAGCATGAAAGCACCTGAAGAAGATGACCTCTGAATTTTAAAGGAGTCATCTTTTTTAGGCTTAATAAAGTAACGTTACGTTTATTTTCTCTTATCCTGGAAAAACTGTACATTTTTTATGAATACTATTATTAATATAAGCGTTTACGTAGCAATTGTTAGTGAAATATGGAAAATATCCTAGTTTTAATTAGAAAAAACTGATGAAAAATGACTTGAAATATAGCGGCTATATGGATAAGATGGTTTATAGGTGCGATTATATCTAATTATCTGTTTTAAAGACAAGAAATTAACCTTTTTATGCTTTAGTAAGTGAATGATTTCACAAAGTTTTATTTCTAAAAACCAAAATAAAAAGTTGTATTTCAGTGGAATATAGGTAATAGGCATAATTCGATTTTTACAACAATTTCAAAAGTAAAGGTGGATGTCTTCGGTGAGAAAACCAAGAGTTGTCGTTTTAGGTGCAGGATATGGTGGATTAATTACAGTTACTCGTTTACAAAAACAATTAGGTGTAAATGAAGCAGAAATTACACTAGTTAACAAAAATGATTATCACTATGAAACAACATGGTTACATGAGGCTTCAGCAGGTACGTTACATCATGATCGTGCTCGTTATGAAATCAAAAATGTGATTGATAATAGCCGTGTTACATTTGTACAAGATACAGTTGTAGCAATTGATAAAGAAGCGAAAAAAGTTACATTAGAGAACGGTGAAGTTGAGTATGATTACCTAGTGGTTTCTTTAGGTGCGCACCCTGAAACGTTCGGTATTCAAGGCTTAAAAGAATTCGCATTTGGAATTACAAGCATTGATGCTGCACGTCAATTACGTGAGCACATTGAATACCAATTTGCTACTTACAATACAGAAGTAGAGAAAAAAGATGAGCGATTAACAATTATCGTTGGTGGAGCTGGTTTCACTGGAATCGAATTCCTTGGAGAATTAGGTAACAGAATTCCTCAGCTTTGTAAAGAGTATGATGTTGATTTTAATAAAGTTCGTATTCTTTGTGTAGAAGCAGCACCAACAGCACTACCAGGTTTTGATCCAGAATTAGTAGATTATGCTGTAAACCACCTTCAGAAAAAAGGTGTAGAATTCATGATCGGTACAGCAATTAAAGAGTGTATCGAAGATGGAATTATTGTTGCTAAAGGTGAAGAGCTTGAAACAATTAAAGCTGGAACTGTTGTATGGGCAGCTGGAGTTCGTGGTAACAGTGTAGTGGAAGAAGCAGGCTTTGAAAACATGCGTGGACGTGTTAAAGTTGATGAGTTCTTACGTGCTCCAGGTCATGATGATGTATATATTATTGGAGATTGCTCATTAATTATCAATGAAGAAATCAATCGTCCATATCCACCAACAGCACAAATTGCTATGCAACAAGGTGAAACTTGTGCGAAAAACTTATCTGTAGCAATTCGTGAGCGTGGAGAAATGGAAACATTCAAACCAGACATCAAAGGATCTGTTGCTTCTTTAGGTGAACATGATGCAGTTGGTGTTGTATTTGGTAAAAAATTAGTTGGAACAAAAGCTTCATTTATGAAGAAAATGATTGATAACCGTGCATTGTATATGGTTGGTGGTCCTTCATTAGTAGTGAAAAAAGGTAAATTTAACATTCTATAAGAAACGGAAGGACAAGAGAAGCCTCTTGTCCTTTTCCTATTGTCTTAAATAGCCTACTAGATAATTTGAAATAGTAAAAATTCAAAATAGTAAGATAAATAAAGTGTTTTCAAGATAATGACTGTTGTATACGCTTACACTGAAGTTTTTGTCAGATTACCTTCCTTTATTATTTTCAGAATAATTGGTATATTATCAAAAATACTAATTCACTCAGAAGGAGAGGAAATCATTGAGTACAACGAAGGTGGAAACAAAAGAATGCCCATATTGCTCAGGTAAAGGTTATTTTCAATTGATTTTGGGTGGATCAGAAACTTGCTGTAATTGTGATGGCTCAGGTAAGAAGTCATAAAACGTTCACTAGCTTTTGATTGACTGTCCAATGCTCGTCTATTACACTAATAATGGTGTAATGGAGGTGAACGCATGCTTAGCTTACCTGTTTTATTAATATCCATGCTTTTATTTTTAGTATTATTTTTTGGAATCGGATTCTTATTAAATATGTTATTACGCATGTCATGGATCATGGCTATTGTGTACCCAATTGTTTGTATATTCATTATCGATGATGTGAGATTTATAGAATACTTTCAACAACCTAGTGACTCTTTCCAAGCTCTAGGAAACAAAATTACTTCATTAGCTCTTGCAGACATTTTAATTTTATCCTCAGGATTAGCTGGTGCTATTTTAGCTGGTATAGTCATTAAAATGCTTCGTAAAAGAGGCTATCAGATGTTTTGATAGCGTATACTAAGTGAAAAGACTGAATTCAGGTGAATCAGTCTTTTTTGTTTTGGATCTTTTTAAAAAAGGTGATGTTAAAGGCATTCATGGACGCACCTACCTCACTTTTTGAATGTGAATTTGTAAAAAAGAAACTAACAACGATGCTTAAACCTCACCTTAAAAGTTTGTGGTAAATAATTCCTTTTAAACTGTTAAAATATATTTTTTTTACGATTATGTATACTTCCTCTCAAAATAGGGAACCAATAGATTTGTGAGAGGAGTGGAAATATATGAACAGTATAAAGAGAATTTCAAAAAGAATTATGATGACATGCTTATTTTTAGGAGCATTTACAACTACATTTGAATCAATCTCAGGTGTAAAGGCAAAGGATATTGCAACTTGGTATGGAGCGACTGATCAAGTAATAAATGAAAATGAAACGGCTGAGAGAGCAGAGGGTAAAGATCCATTAAAGCTTATAGGATTAATATTTAAGTCATTAAAAAGTGAGCCAACTGCTACAAGAGAAATATCCTCAAGTGTAGAAGCTGTAAACAATGACGTCCCCTTAGAGGAGGCATTTGATTGGTCCAAGTATCCTTCAAAAAAAGTTGTCGCTACAGGATATACAGCTGGAGTTGAATCTACTGGAAAAGGACCGGATCATCCGAGCTATGGGATTACATATTCAGGTGTAAAAGTTAAACGAGATCTTTATTCAACAGTTGCAGCAGATTTAAACGTATTTCCGATAGGAACCATTCTATTTATCCCAGGGTATGGATATGGAGTTGTCGCTGATAAAGGTGGGGCAATTAAGGGGAATAAGTTAGACCTTTATTATGAAACAGTAACAGATGTATATGATAACTGGGGGAAAAAGCAACTGGATGTATACGTGGTTGAAATGGGAAATGGGAAATTAACTGAAGATCAATTAGAACAACTAAACAATGAAGAATCCATGCAAGTGTTTCGACAAAAATATATGAAAGAGAAAGAAAAAAGCTAATTTTGGAATCAAAATTAGCTTTTTTCATGTAGTTTATTCATTGTTGGATAGATGCCAGGATGAAGTAGGTGTGCTAGTTTTTCTAAGCCAACTAAAAGCCGTGGAGAGGGTCTGCAATATAATGCTTCTTCTAATAAATGAATGTTATTGTTTTTTACAGCTTGAAGCTCTTGTGAACCAGTTCGTTTTAACACATGGGCTGGATTCATTCTAGATTGTTTAACGCCGACCCATGATAGACAGATATGCTCTGGATTTCGTCTATAGACATCTTCCCACGTTGTTTGAACACTAGCTACATTCACATCGGCAAAAATATTCTGTGCTCCAGCTAACTGACTTATTTCGGTAAGCCAATTTACTTCTCCAGGTGTGAAAATAGGGTTTGGCCACCATTCAAAGTAAACGGTTTTTTTGTTTTTGATGGAGAGGGAGATTTTCTTATATGTATGAATGAAGCTTAAAAACTCTTCTACAACCTTTTTAGATCTTTCCTCATGATTTGTTAGCTTTCCAAGTGTTAGGAGATCCTCTGCAATATCCTGTAATGACTGAGGATTAAACACGACATGTGGTATGTTTCGTTTTTCTAATTCTGTAATGTTTTTTTCCATTCCGGGAACACTTAATGAGGCTAAAACTAAATCAGGCTGATAGGTTTCAACTAAATCCATATTAATAGATAAATCAGGACCAACTCTTGGCAGATGATCGAGTTCGTTAGGCCAATCAGAGAAATCGTCCAGTGCTATTAAGTGTTCATTCAATCCTAAATATACTGCAAGCTCAGTGTTACTTGGACAAATAGAAATGATTCTCATGGATGGTCCCTCCTATGAAAGAGTTATTAAAAAATGAAGGGCAAGGGCTAAAAGGATACCTGTTAAACCACCAAAAAACACTTCTATAGGCTGGTGACCAAGTAGCTCTTTTAATTTCTTTTGTTTATCTTTTTCTTCCTTTTTTGGCCATACTTTAGCTTCTTCTACGAATGTATTAAAATCAAGTACTAACTGATTCAATACGGTTGCTTGTTCGCCGGCATGCCTTCTAACTCCTGTCGCATCAAACATTGTAATAATGGCAAATACGGCTGAGATAGCAAAGATTGAAGAACCAAGGCCATGGTCAAGAGCAACACCTGTTGAAAGGGCAGTTACGGCAGCAGAATGTGAGCTTGGCATACCGCCTGTACTTGTTACTAAAGACCAATCCCACTTTCTAGTTGCAATAAATAAGATAGGTACTTTTACAAATTGTGCGAAAAAAATAGCAGCAAGTGATGCAAGAAGAGGGAAATTTAAAAATAGTTCCAAGGTAATTGCTCCTTTCGGATTCAGCGTTTGACGTTGTCGTTACGTTTCATTTCTGCCGTTGTTTTGATACAATCAAAATGAAAGATTTGTTCCATTATAGCATACCTTTATCTCCCTTTTTTACATAGGAAAATAGAAATTAATATGGTGAATGAACCGTATTATAGGTATATTCAAAACGTTTTGATAAAGGTAGCTATTTAAAAGACATGGAGGTGATTTAATGTTTCGAGTACATCAAGAACTAGATGATAAACAAGAAACATTGGTTGTTGGATTATTTCAGCAAAATAGTCAGTTAACAGGATTATTAGCTGAATTAGATGAAAAGCTAGATGGTCATCTTACTCAGTTAATGAAAGATGGAGACCTTTCGTCTAAAAGAAAATCCATATTTACATTACATACCCTTGGGTTACTAAAGGTAAAACGTATTTACTTCGTTGGTTTGGGAAAAGAAAAAGAACTCAACTTCCCAAAATTAAGAGAAGCGTTTGGAAAACTATTTAAAACTGTGCAAGAAGCAAAAGTGCAGGAACTTAGTATCGCTTTAGATACATTTGCCTCATCCACTGTGGATGTTAACGAAGCAGCACATGGATTAGCGGAGGCTTTTGCGCTATCCACTTATAAGATCCATGACTATAAGCAAAAATCAAATGAGCCTGAGAAAAAAATTGAAACCATTGATGTTTTTGCGCTAAATGAAGATCCTGTGGAAGTAAAGTCCAGTCTTGAAGTTGGTTACGCATTCGGACAGGGAACAAACAGCGCAAGAACATTAACAAACATGCCACCGAATCTTTTAACAGCTACTGAATTAGCTTCATATTCCATCCAATTGGCTGAGAAACATGGATTTGAATATGAAATCCTAGAAAAAGAAGAGATGGAACGTCTTGGTATGGGAGCACTTCTTGCCGTTAATAAAGGCTCAGAAGAACCTCCAAAGATGATTGTTTTAAAATACCAAGGAAAAGAAGAGTGGACTGATGTTATTGGTTTAGTTGGAAAAGGAATCACGTATGATACAGGTGGTTATTCAATTAAGCCAAAGGACGGCATTGTGGGAATGAAAACCGATATGGGTGGAGCCGCAGCTGTTCTCGGTGCGATGGAGATCATTGGAGAAATCAAGCCAGAGCAAAATGTAGTTGCTGTCATTCCGTCTACTGACAATATGATTAGTGGTGGAGCATTTAAACCAGATGATGTTATTGTTTCTCTAAGTGGAAAAACCATTGAAGTACTTAACACAGATGCTGAAGGACGATTAGCTCTTGCAGACGGGGTCACATATGCAAAGCATCATGGTGCTCAATACTTAGTGGATGTAGCAACTCTTACTGGTGGAGTCGTTATAGCACTTGGAAATGACATGACGGGAGCCATGACTAATCATGAACCATTATTTGAGCAAGTCTTGCAGGCGTCACATGAATGTGAAGAGCCGATGTGGCAATTACCAATCACAGAAAAAGACAAAAAACGTGTCCGCAATAGCAAAATGGCGGATCTCAATAATTCACCTGGACGAGAAGGACATGCAATCATGGCTGGAGCCTTTATCGGTGAATTCGCTGAAAATACACCTTGGGTTCATTTAGATATAGCAGGAACTGCCGTAACATCAAAAGAAAGTGACCTTGGTCCATCAGGTGCTACTGGTGTAATGGCAAGAACTCTAGCTACATTTGTAGAGCGTTTTGAAACAATTGAAAAGTAAGCTTAATTACGAGAGAAGAACCGAGCCAGTGGCCGGTTCTTTTTTTGGTAGAAGTTTTTTTGGGGTAGAAGTGATTACGTTAAGATGTCGAGATAGAACGGTGTGGAGAGGTCAGAATCGCGGAAAGAGAGGTCAGAATCGCGGAAAGAGAGGTCAGAATCGCGGAAAGAGAGGTCAGAATCGCGGAAAGAGAGGACGGAATCGCGGAAAGAGAGGACGGAATCGCGGAAAGAGAGGACGGAATCGCGGAAAGAGAGGTCGGAATCGCGGATAGAGCAGTCAAGTCCTAACGATTGTGTAAAAACTCTAAACAATGTTTTTCAACCTTTCGTCTTCTAAATCTTTTATTAACCTCCCATTTTTTTCGAGCAATGCTTCCATGGGTTAATCACTTCATATCCAGGAATAGCTGTCAAAGGCTCCTCACTTTGACAGCTATTCCTGGATATGAGATCCTCCCACAATTGGAAGCTATGCTGAAAAAGGAACTATTTTGTTAAGGATTTCTTTTTAGAATAGATAGAATCCTGGTAATGCATAAGAACTGCGCCAACTAGTCGAAAAGCAGATTGTGTATTTGGAAAAACTCGTATGACTCGCTCTCTTCTACGTACCTCTTGATTCAATCTTTCAAGAGAATTAGTACTTCTGATATGGCAACGTATGTGTTCTGGAAAGTTCATGTATTGTATGGTATCTTCGAAACCATCATCCAGGATAGCGAGTGCTTTTTCATATTTATGATTGTCAGTAAACTGAGCCATCAACTCTTCTTTAAAGTTTCTCATATCTTCAATTGTGACAGCTTCAAAAATACGTTTTATCATCAATTTTATCTCAGTAGAATCTTTTTTTGGCAGTTTGGTAAAAATATTACGCTTAAAATGGACATTACATCTTTGCCAACAAGTCCCAATAAATTCACGCTGGATAGCTTTCTGAAGACCTTGATGAGCATCGGAAATTACAAGCTTAGGAGATTGAAGACCACGTGATTTCAGTTGTTGGAAAAAGTTTCTCCAGGATTCAAAGCTTTCTGTATGATCAACACTTAATCCTAGGATTTCACGTTTGTTTTTATCTGTAATAGCAGTAGCAATATAGACAGCTTTAGAGACAACTCGTTGATGTTCACGAACTTTTATATACATAGCATCTACAAAAACAAAGGGGTAGTAAGTTATGTTTAAAGGTCTCTTTGCCCAGTCATTCACGATTGGATCTAATTTTTGAGTAAGTGAGGATACAAATGATTTTGATATATTCTCACCGCAGAGTTGTTCAACAATATGTGTCACTTTCCTAGTAGATACACCATTAATGACCATCTCTAACATAGAAAGGACCAAAGCCTGATCACAACGTGCATACTTCTCAAATACAGATGGTGAAAATTCACCATGACGTGTTCGAGGGACCTTGAGTTTTATCTTGCCAACACTCATAGTTAAATCACGTTCATAGTAACCATTACGGTAATCTCTACGTTCGTCAGAACGCTCATAAGGGTATGCATGGAGATATTCGTCTCTTTCTTTTTCCATAAATTCATTTAAAACTAAAACTATTGCAGACTTTATAACAGTATCAATATTAGAATTCATAACTGAATCTTTTAAAACATTCATATCTAGGCTAAACTGTAATTGAGTCATTTTATTCTCCTTTTCAATGTTTTTCTTGGTCGTTAAACATTGTTGACAAGAAGGAATAAAATGACTCCTTTCTTTTTACACAATTATATGGACTTTATCGATAGAGCACACAGAACCGCGGATAGCCCCCCGATAATCGCCGATACAATTCAAAAATCACATAGAAAGCACCCGAAATCCCTATTTCTATGCTCTCATTGTCAGAAAAATGATCAAATTTAGACGAAAAAAAGACTAAAACAGTCACATTAAGTCACGTACTCCCACATTCGGACTAATGTCAGCCAATCTAACCCTTCTTGCTTCTTTAAAAGCCTCTTCAGCTATAGACAACCTCAGATTTCGCTGAAATTTCCAGTTGACCATCAAAAAAAGATATGATAAATTAAATTCTGTTATTTTATTTCTCTACCATATTAGCAAACTAAAGGATTTTGGGGGTTACCATCATGAATGCTGTTATGATTGCAGTTATTGTCATGCTTATTTTAAGCTTATTACGAATAAATGTTGTTTTTGCTTTGGTAATTGGAGCATTTGTTGGAGGTCTAACTGGAGGTTTGGATGTTGCTACAACGATTCAAATTTTCACAGATGGTCTTGGTGGAAATGCGACTGTTGCTCTTAGCTATGCATTGCTTGGTGCTTTTGCAGTTGCTTTGTCGACAACAGGTTTACCTGATGCAATGGTAGCAGGTGCCGTGAAATTAGTAGGACGTGAAGGAGAGACACGACGTAAAACTCTTTCAAAAGTTTTGATTATCCTTATGATCTTAACGATGTCTATTTTTTCTCAGAATGTGATTCCCGTTCATATTGCTTTTATTCCAGTACTTATTCCACCTTTATTGAAAGTATTAAATGAATTACAAGTGGATCGACGCTTAATAGCAACAGTTTTAACTTTTGGATTGATTACACCATATATGTTTTTACCGGTTGGATTTGGTGCGATTTTTCATGAAATCATGCAAGCAAATATGGAACAAAGCGGCTTAGTTGTTGCACTTTCTGATATTCCGAAAGCCATGGCGATTCCGGCGCTAGGAATGTTGATCGGATTGTTAGTCGCTATATTCTTTAGTTACCGTAAAAATAGAGTCTATGAAACTCGTGAAGTAGCAAATCAAGAGCAAAGTTATTCATATAGCCCTAAAACCATTCTTATTGCGGTGATTGCCATTATTGTGTCGTTAACGGTTCAGCTATATCTTTCTCAACAGCTTGGTGTAGAAGGAATGATTTTCGGTGCACTTGCTGGTTTAATTGTATTGTATGCAAGTGGTACGTTAAAAAGAAATGAAGCAGATGTTGTTATCACTAGTGGTATGAAGATGATGGCATTTATTGGATTTGTTATGATTACTGCATCAGGATTTGCAAGTGTGTTAAAAGAAACAGGACACGTTGAATTACTTGTAGAGGATGCAGCAAACATGATTGGTGGAAATCAAGCAGTAGGTGCACTATTAATGCTAGTTGTAGGATTGCTTGTGACGATGGGGATCGGTTCATCTTTCTCAACGATTCCAATTATTACAACAATTTTTGTACCTTTATGTTTAGAACTGGGGTTAAGTCCGATGGCAACAATAGCAATAGTTGGGACTGCTGCCGCTTTAGGTGATGCGGGTTCTCCAGCTTCAGATAGTACATTAGGGCCTACATCAGGTCTTGCTGCTGATGGAAATCATAATCATATCTGGGATACTTGTGTTCCTACTTTTATTCATTACAATATTCCACTCATAATTTTTGGATGGATAGCGGCTATCATTTTATAGAAAAATTTTATAGAAAAATAGAAAGAGCTTGGATCATCTAAATCCAAGCTCTTTCTTCGTCTAAGCCTTTTCAACCTTTGTTGTGTCTAGTTTTCTTCTTATATTGAATTCTCTCCAGTAACTCCTCATCGTCCCATTCGAGTACTTCTTCGAGTAAAGTAGGATTATGTTTTAAGCACTCATTCTCTAATGCTTCTCTTTCTTTTATATCTAGAAAATATCGTTTTACTACCAAGGTCTTCATATAACCACCCTTTTTATTTCGACTCTAGTAAATGTATGGACAAAACTAGATTCAATTATACATCGAATTTGTAAAAATAGTAAAAACAATCATTTAGTAAGTCTTGTATTTAGTTGAATATGCGTTGTATCATATGATATATCCACATTTTGGGAGGGTTAACATAATGGAATGGATCCGAAGGCATAAACTAATTCTATCTACTATTGTAATAGTCTTACTATTTTTCGGTATACTTGGAGTCATTTTGGTAGATATGTTTGATGAAGATCCCGCTAGTTCTACAAATACAGGTCAAATCGACGGGGGTGAGAATAAGGAAATTACTCAATCGATTGATACGACAAAAAAAGCAGATGTAATAGAAAATCCATTTGAAGAAGATAAAAAGGTCATAGTGGAGTTGGATATACTCAATTATATGCATGGCATGTCCCATCAAAAAGTAATTGCCGATAAAAAATGGATTCATTATAAAATTTCACAGGAAAGAATAGAATTTTTGTTAGATGTAATTGAAGAAGGGAATTTTAAGAATAAAGATACATATAATAGTATCCTCAATAAATGGTTAGCTAATGATTTTTCACATGCCGATGAAGATCATAATGTGATTTGGAAGTTACAAGGAGGTACTGTGGGAAAAGCTACAGGTGTGATGACAAAGGAACAGGAAGAAGAGTATATACAACGCTATGATTCGCAAATAAAGTGAAAAAACAGGTTAAGCGAGACACTAATCCTATCACACTTTATAGGAGTATTTAACGTTAAATGGATGTCAAATGAGGCTGGGAAAGAAGTGCCTGGCACCTTATCGTAATGTATCGGAGGGTGCCTGGCTCTTTGTTTTGTCCCAGCCTCATTTTGTTAATTATGATCACCAAAAAACGCTCAACTTAAAATTAGTTGAGCGGTATTTAGAGATACTGATAGGGCAATGACTAAATGAAAAGCCTCCTTTTATCATGCGGCAATTCGTTTAGAAGTCGCTTTCGTTACAGACTTGTAAATTCTTGGTGCAATAGAGGCTCCTAAAATCGTGAAGGCTACGTCTTTTACGATAAACCATGCCATTACTAACCAAGCAGCTCCGTAAGACATTGGGGCATTGATCCATACATTTAAAGCAAGCCACATGTAAGTTGTCCCTACAAGATAGATGGCAGTAATTCCAGCAAATGAAGCAATATAGAAAGTAGAATAGGCTTTTTCTTTATTTGCCTCCATTATTTTTCCTACTACATAAGCAGCTACAATATAAGAAAGAATAAATCCACCAGTACTTCCGAATATAACACCAATGCCTCCACTAAATTGAGCGAAAACAGGTGCTCCAGCTATCCCAACTAATGCATATACGACCATTGATAAAGCACCTAATCGGCTACCAAGTAGTAAACCTGCTAAAATACAGAAAAAAGGCTGCATGGAAAGAGGTACTCCAGCTATTTCCAAAAATGGTGCCCAAGATGTGATATTGGCTCCGATAGCCATTAAGGCTGCAAACATTCCAACTAACGCAATATCATATGTACTAAATTTTTTCATCGTATATCCCCCTTATGTATAATAAAGCTATCTAATGTTAGAATAAGGCAGAAAAAATTATATGTCAACTCATTTTAATGGTTAGTTAACAATAGTAGGGTGAGGTGTAGAAATATGTTCTTTGGAAACAAACGAAAAAAACATGAAGCGTCAGATCGAGTTCCACCAAATCAAAATGTAACGACTACATTTCCTGTCTTGCATACTGGTAATGTTCCTTATTATGAGGATATTGCAAAGTGGAATTTGCAGATTTACGGTCTCGTTGATGCTCCGAAGCTTTATTCATATGAAGACATGATGAAATTTCCTCAAACAAATCTGTTAAACGATATTCATTGTGTGACAGGTTGGTCAAAGCTTGATGTTAATTGGCAAGGAGTGTTAGCTTCGGACATTGTAAAGGATGTAGGGATTAAGCCGAATGCAAAGTATGTCATTCTACACGCGGAAGAAGGCTGGACAACGAATCTTGCTATTGAGGATTTTTTAAAGGAGACAAGCTTACTTGCTCATTCTTACCACGGTGAACCGTTAACACCTGAACATGGTTTTCCGTTAAGAGGTGTTTTCCCCCACCTTTATTTTTGGAAAAGTGCGAAATGGATACGAGGGATTCAGTTCACTGAACACAATCATCCTGGATTTTGGGAGCAGAATGGCTACCATATGAAGGGGGATCCATTTAAAGAACAAAGATTTAGTTTTGATTAAGACTCTTTAAATGTTTCTGAAAGCTGAATGAAAGAAAGGGCAAGACGTGGGTGCTCATATTTGTTATAGACTAGGATTGTTGTGATATCTAGTCTTGCCCAATAACCTTAATCGTGTCCAAATGGATAAATCTTTATAACTTAATGATCCGAGAAAATATAGTGTTATTTCGACAAATAGAAAAAAACGTGTAGAATAAGACCAGATTTTTTCTTTACATTATCCCTTTGCATCTATCTTGTTTCCTAGAGTAGGGTGGGGAGCCTGCATCATTTTTAAAAGCTGTTCAGTATTTTGCTGAGTGCTTTCCATTGTTTTTTTAGCTAACGCAATACTTACGCTTTGACCTAAAGAAGCTTGATTCAAGCCAATTGATAAAGCTGCAATATCCATTGTATTCACCTCCATTACTCATATCGACATCTTCTTCGATTTTTGTATGGAAGAATGTAAAAAGTGCCAGTTTCTCGTGAATAACTGGCACTTACTTAGGAATTATACTTGTTCTAATATGTCTACGGTTTGTCCACATTGCTGTAAGGCATGTTCAACAGATTGTAAGGATTGCTGTATTCTTTCGCGATTTGAATCTTTTTCTACCGTCTGTAAAGCATCTTGTAAACAAGTTTTAGCATTTTCTAATGCTGAATAAGAATCCTGTACATAGCCTCTAGCGTTTTTTTGCATTGGTCTATTCCTCCCACTTAAATGAAAAGTAATTCCAGCTTATTTTGTGAAAAACCAAGCAAAATATGTATGTTAACGAGAAAGTGGGCGTTTTAAAGCATGCAAATCATCATCAGCCTGCTGATTTCTCTCCTGAATGATTTTCATTGCATCCTGTACACCAGCATTATAAAATGATGGACCTATGTGTTCAAAGCAGAAATCAAGAAAAGCCTCTGCAGCAATTTTCCCAATTTCTTCATCACGTTCTTCGTAAAAGAAACGTTGTATTTCATCAATTAACACATTTTTCTGATCCTTGGGCATTTTGATAAACAAAAAAGCCACCTCCCTTTTTGGAACTCTATTTAGAATAGCATAAAAGGATTAGAAGCTACCAATCCAACTTAACAATTATCAGCCCTTCAATTCAACTTACCACTCTCCTCCTAAACCTTGTTGCGGGCAAGTTTCTTATAAGTAAGACTCTCCTTTTACAGAAAGAAAAAACTTGCACCAAAGGAAAAATCTAGCACTTGGAAGTAGAATTTTTTAAGGAAGCAACAACCTATGAGAAAACAGCGTAAAAAAAGACTGTAGTTAAAATCGATTGTCCGATTTTTAACTACAGTCTATATGCAATTGATTTGAATAAGAGGCATGTAATCCTCCGCGAGGAAGCGTGTCAAAGGGTATGACAACCATTCCGTTGTGTGGCTCATGGTAATGGAAATCATCAACAAGTTTAACCTAGCGTTCATTTACAAGCTTTATTAAAATACCTCAGTATTTAACGTTACGTTAATGTTTCCGTTAATTGCTTTTGAGTACGGGCATACTTTGTGTGCTGCGTGAACAAGCTCATTTGCTTCATCCAATGCAACACCAGAAATTCCTACATTAAGAGTAGCTTGAAGCTTAAATCCACCATCTGTATCTTTACCAATTGAAACTTCAGCATCTACTTTTGATGTGATTGATTTTCTTGCTTGTCGACTTACTAAGCCAAGAGCGCTATCAAAGCATGCTGCATAGCCTGCGGCAAATAGTTGTTCTGGATTTGTTGCTCCTTCTGTACCAGCACCGCCTAGTGATTTAGGCATTGATAATGTTAAATCTAGGGCTCCATCACTACTTTTTACCTTTCCTGTACGACCGCCTTCTACTGATGCTTTCGCCGTATATAATAATTCCATATTAGCCACCTCTTTTAATTTTTAAAAATTAAGTTGTGCACAATATAAATATACGCACCCTTATAATAATTGTCAACAATTTAGTTGTTAACAATTAATTTGAGGTATGTTATGATAAGGGTATCTTTTATAAAGAAAGGAACATTCAAAGAATGTCGAAAGAATCACTATCTTTAGAAAATCAAATTTGTTTTAAGCTATATACTGCAGAAAAAGAAATTAATAAAATATATCGTTCATTATTACAGGGTCTAGGAGTGACATATCCTCAGTATTTAGCTCTTCTTGTCCTATGGGAACATAACCATATATCGGTTAAACAATTGGGTGACAAGCTATTTTTAGATTCGGGTACATTAACACCTATGCTAAAAAGAATGGAGTCTAATGGTTTTATTACTAGGGAGAGGTCTACTGAGGATGAAAGAGTTGTTTATATTTCCCTTACTGAAAAAGGCAAGGAATTAAAACAAGAAGCAACATGTATACCAGAACTTTTATTAGAAAAATTATCATTAGAGTCAACTGATATTAGTAAACTGAATGAAATTTTATCTATGTTTATAGCAAAGGTTAAATAATTTATGTTGGGGTTCCGAGTGCCGAGTTATATCTGTTGCTAGCTTCAACGGTTTAGAAATAAGCACAAAAAGGAAAAGAAAAAGCCATGTCACAATTGAGCGACATGGCTTTTCATCATTAATGGAGGCTGTTTAGCCTTAATTTAAAGAATATTCTTTTGCGATAACCTCTTGAGCCTCTTTATAAACATAACCTAGATCTCTAGCTACAGCTTCATACGTAATCTCTCCAGCAATAACGTTAACTCCTGCTTGTAGTGCTGGGTTGTCACTAATTGCTCGATAAGCTCCTTTATTAGCAATTTGGAGTGCATAAGGAACTGTCACATTTGTTAAAGCAATTGTTGACGTACGTGGCACAGCACCCGGCATGTTTGCTACAGCATAGTGTAATACGCTATGCTTTTCATACGTAGGATTATCATGTGTTGTGATATGATCGACCGTTTCAACGATACCACCTTGGTCAATTGCAACGTCAACGATTACTGAGCCAGGCTTCATCGCTTTTACCATTTCTTCTGTTACAAGAGTAGGAGCTTTCGCGCCTGGGATTAAGACAGCACAGATTAATAAGTCTGCTTCTGCAACTGCTGTGGCAATATTCATTGGGTTTGACATTAATGTTTTGATTTGAGTACCAAAAATATCATCTAGTTGACGAAGACGATCAGCACTTAAATCAATAATTGTTACATCAGCGCCAAGACCAATGGCCATTTTCGCTGCGTTTGTTCCAACAACGCCACCACCGATGATTGTAACTTTTCCACGATTTACGCCTGGTACACCTGCAAGTAGGATGCCTTTTCCACCTTTTGGCTTTTCAAGGAACTGAGCACCGATTTGAGCGGCCATACGTCCGGCAACCTCACTCATTGGTGTTAAAAGCGGAAGTGTACGGTTTACAGTAACTGTTTCATATGCAATCGCTGTTACACCGCTGTCCTTTAATGCTTTTGCTAGATCCGGTTCAGCAGCAAGGTGAAGATAAGTGAAAAGAATAAGCCCTTTTCTAAAGTATGCATACTCACTTGGAAGTGGTTCTTTTACCTTCATTACCATCTCGGAGCTAGCCCAAACAGTAGAAGCGTCTTCAACCAATTCAGCACCTGCAGCAACATAATCCTCATTTTCAAAGCCACTGCCTACTCCTGCATTCTCTTCTATTAAAACGCGATGTCCAGCAGCAACTAATTGTGTAACGCCACCTGGTGTTAATGCAACGCGATTTTCATTATTTTTAATTTCAGTAGGAACCCCAATAATCATAAAAAACGTCCTCCTAGTAACCCATTTTTAAATAGCATCTATCTATTAACGCAAGTATAAATAAAATGCTTTCAAAAATCTTTGTTGAAAATAGAGAAAGGTTTTTTATCTATTTGTGTAAATTCACAAAGACAACCGATCAAGCTTTAAATCTAAGTAAATGGTTAGCTTTTGATTCATGTTTTTTAAGTTAATCTCTGCAATTTCAGAAATGCGTTTTAGACGATACGTTAAGGTATTAACATGAATATTCAGAGCCTTTGAAGCGTCATGAACATGGCTATCATAATTTAAGAAGATCTCTAATGTCTCAATAAGATTTGTCCCGTGTTGTTTGTCATACTCCTTTAGTTTATGTAACGAGTAGTTAACGTAACTTGATTGTTTTCTTTGTTCAAGGAGTAGATCTAGATATTGATAAATTCCAAGCTCTGAAAAGCTTGTTAAGTCTGTTGTTTCTAACGGGAATTTTTTCTTAACATTTAAGACAGCAGAAGCTTCTTTATAGCTTTTTTCGATGAAAATGGGGTCTTGATAAATCCCGCCAATACTTGCCATTACATGGTGAATGGAGTACCTCTCACTTAATTGGTGAAGGAGAGAGGCTGTAAATTGCTTGTAGTCAGCTAAAGGAGAGCCTCCTCTAGAAGCTAGTAAAATAACAAGTTCATTGTAATCAATCGTATAAAGGGCTACATTTACTTGTTGAGTTGTTTGTAATAAATAGAAGAGTTTCTTCTCTGTTCCTTCATTAATTTCATCTGGAAACTTAAACACAGCAACTGTATAGGGATCTGGTACACGAATGGTTAATTCTTGAAAGGCTTGATCAATTTCTTCCTTAGTAGAAATGTGACCGGTAAGCAGCTTCCAAAAAAACTCTTGATTTCGCTCTTCTTTCTTTGTTTTCCGCACTTGTAAATTTAACATTTTGTTTTTTACCGCTTGAGCGGCTTGTTTTAATAGCTGCAACTCATGCTCATCAAGATGCTTTTCAATTTCAAGTGCCCAAATAAAGCCTAATACTTCATTGTTTTTCCATATGGAGATAGCAATCCGATTTCCGAGTCCAACCTCTCCGATTTGCTTTACTCTAACAGGCTCATCTGTTTTTAATAGTTTTGGAATGGTCCCGTCTTTCCATAAGCTATTAATGACTTTTTCGGGAACTCTTCTTCCAATAATCGTTGAAATTCTAGCCTGATCAGTGCATTCATCATGTGTGCTATACGCTAACAAACGATGGTTAACATCCTCTATTGTAATTGGACATTGTAGTACTTCACTTATTTTATCTGCTACGTCCTCTAGACGTTCAAAATGATATTTAAATGGATCATTCATTCTATCCCTACTTACATAACCTATTTTCTTTCGTATATGCCTTAAGATTAGTATGAAGAGATACGTTTGTCAAAGGGAGATATCGTGTAAAACTTGATTGGTCACGTATCACTGTGAGTATAATGAAAAGAGTATTTAAATCTGGAGGGAAAAAGATGGATTATTATATGATTACGGGTGCATCGAAAGGCTTAGGTGCCGCACTTGTTGAAAAGTTAGTAAATAAAGATCATGTTCTTTACTATATATCTAGGACTAGAAATCAATCATTACATACACTGGCAAAAGAAAGAAATTCCACCTTACGTTATAAGCAATGTGACTTATCAGATATAGAAGAGGCGCAGCATGTATGTAATCAAATATTTACTGAGATAGATGCAAAAGAGGTAGACAGTCTAACATTTATTAACAATGCAGGGATGGTTAATCCTATTAAGCATATTGGGAGAATACTTACAGAAGAAATGATTGCTAATGTTCAGTTGAATTTGTTAACTCCAATGCTTCTCACAGATCTTTTTATAAAAAAGACGAGCGATTGGAAAGTGGACAAAACAATTGTCAATATCACATCTGGTGCTGCTAATCGTCCGGTTAGTGGGTGGAGTACATATTGTAGTACAAAAGCCGGTTTAAATATGTTTACACAAACAGCCGGAGTCGAACAGCTTGAGAAGGAAAGTGAGGTCAAAGTAATTGGATTTTCTCCAGGTATTATGGATACCCAAATGCAATCAACCATTCGAGAGGCAACAAGTGAAGATTTCTCTTCCATAGACCAATTTAAGGACTATCATGAAAAAGGACTATTACGGTCTTCAGAGTATGTAGCGGACATATTATTGGAGCTTTTATCTAAAGAAGTAGAGAACGGAAGAATATACGATTTAAGAGAATTTCTATAGGAAGAAATAATTGTAAAGTTTTTTTTAAGATTTGACAAAAAAGATTCGCAAAAATTGTTATCTGATGCAATAATATCTTTATAAAAGAAAAGTTTTGAGGTATGCTTAAAAACTAGTACTATTTCCTTATTTTACAGTTTTGTCATAAAAATTGTGACAAATGAGAAATGTGCGAGCGTTTATGACAGAATGCCTATACTAATGCCTCGTGGTGAAAGAGATTTCTTTCATGGAATGAAAACGAAGAAGGTTTTTATTTCTTCGGTTAGAGGATTAAGCAGGCGCCTTTTAACTTTTCCTGAAAATAAGTATCTCATACGTGTAGAGGTGGCTGAATATTAAACAATTAAAACATAAAAAGTATGCAGTCATCATTTCAGTGACAATTTTTATCTTAATCGTCCTTTCTTCATTTAATTTATATACAACCTATACCAATACGAAAAAAACAATTGAATTAACAATGGCAAATCAAGCAAGGTTCTCGGCGGATGAAATCCTATTAAACTTTGATGTTGCAGTTTTAGAATCCTATTTAAATTCGCCTACATCGGTAGAAAAAAGAAATTTGCTAGAAAGAGAACTTCGAGACGCCAAAAGACTCTCTAGAGGTTCTTATGCATCAATCTTAACGAAAAACAGTGAGGGAATACCTAGACGTATTGCAGGTGGGAAGGCAGAGGGGCGATTACACCAAGCGGATGATTGCTGCTTACTCTCAGAAGAATTTCTAGAACAATATTCTGAAGACAAACCTTTCACATCCAGAATTGAAACAGATGATCATGTTACTTTTATCGCATCTGGTGTGCCGATTATAAACAATGAAGGAGTTCCATTAGGAGCCATCGTTGTTGAAATTGGTGTGGGCAAAGTGACTGATATTACAAATGAAGTGATGAAAAATAATGTATCATTTTTTATATTTAGTACGTTATTTGTTCTGTTTTCATTTATCATTTTTGTTGTCTTTCAATTGTGGTTTCGAAGGGAAGTTACTTCACGAGTTGGCGATGCGGAAGAAACGTATCAGGTTGAGTTTCAGTCCATGCTACATACGATGCGCTCAATCCGTCATGATTTTATTAATCACATCCAAGTGATACAAGGTTTATTAAAAATCGGAAGAGAAGATCGAGCGTTTGAATATGTTAATTCGCTAACTAAAGAAGTAGATTCGATGGAGTTACCACTAAAGATTAAGAATCCTGCTCTTTTTATTTTACTACAGTCAAAATGGGTAAGGGCTCAAAATGATAAGGTTGATATGCATTTGTTAATTGATGATCATCAATTTTCAAGGTTGAGCTCTATCGATTTAATTAAGATTTTTTCCAATTTAATCGATAACGCTTTTGATGCTACCTTACAGTTTCAAGAAGTGGATCGCTTCATCAGTGTGGAAGCTACTGTGGCCTCTAATCAATATATCTTTAAGGTAGAGAATATCGGCCCAACGATTTCTCCTGATATGATGAATGATATTTTTCAGGCGGGCTTCTCAACAAAGGTTGAACGAAGTGGTGTTCCTCGCGGAGATGGTTTAGGCATTGTGAAAAATGTCGTAGCAAAATATAACGGGAAAATCTCTGTTGAATCAAAGAAAAATACAACAAGCTTTACTGTAACCATCCCAATAAAAAATGAAAGATGACCTTCTATTCTCTACATGCATGAGCATTAAGAGAGTGGGGGTCATTTTTGTTGTCCAGAAACGAATCAATGTGTCATTTTGAATGATTCCAAAGAAGGTATGTCAACTTAAAAAAAGTTCTTAGATAAATAGTGGTGAAAATGCATATTGAAAGGAAAACGTGTATACACATGTTCCAACCATCCTTTTTCTACATATAATGATATAAGTATGAAAAATCTTAGTTTAGATAAAGAAAAAAACGTCTATGTACCAATAATATTGGAAGAAAAACTCCCCTTTTAGTTGAAGGGTTCTTTTATATATGTTAGATTATTCTGAATATCAATTGTTAAAAGGAGGATCATCATGCGTCGAGTTACCTTACTAGATATTTTTACTCATCCAATTACTCAAAAGTATTTAGGTCGGTCTGGTGTTTCTCATGCAATTCGAGTTGCTCAATATGCCGTGCAGCTCGCAAAACAGCATGATCTTAATCCTGATCTTGCAGCTAAAGCTGGACTTCTTCATGATATTGGCCATTATGAATGGTATACACAAGGGAAATGGGACTTCGAAGAATATAGAAAGTATGATATCCATGCCATTAAAGGTGCTGAAAGGGCCCACCGATTATTAATTAAGCTAGGTGAAAATAGACAGGATGCGAAAGAAATTGCTTTAGCAATCTTACTTCACACCGATTCCTATTTACCTGATAAAAATATTACGAAAACATCCTTGCAAGAAATTATTGTGACTGCAGATGAAATGGATGAAGAGCCATTAGGTAAGCATCATTATCGGAAGATGGAACTTAATGATGCGTTAGAACGAATTGCTCAGTTAGACTCAGATATAGAACATGTACTAGACAAACAGCTGCGTAGATCTGTATAAGGTTAATACGTTCATTTGTGACATGAACCTAGCTCCCTTCATATAGTATATAGAATTTAATTTGGAGGGAGCCTTCATCATGAATTATACAAACCAAATGCACGGTGGACCTGAATTAGTTACTCATGTAGAGCCATATGTATTTCAAACATTACAAACATTAATAGGTAAAAATGCGGTTGTTCAAACAGTTAGAGATAGCTTAAGAGGCAGAGTAATGGATGTAAAGCCGGATCATATTGTGGTGAAAGTTGGAGACTCAACTTTTTTCATTCGCTGTCAGCAAATTGTGTCCGTTATGCCGGATTGATTCTATATAAGCGGGTAGGGGAATGACCTGTGAGACTGGAGACAAATCAACTACTAGAAGATGTTGACTCCAGTCTTTTTTGACGTTTGCGAGAATATACATAAATGTGACCCTACTAGATAAGGGTGAACTCAGTACTTCGTTTTAGTGTCTAGCTCTAAGTAACTTGATTTTTTTAAAAAAGCATGAGATGGAATTTACTTGGAAGTACTAAGCAGTTTCAACAACCATAACGTTTGACTGTACGGTTTTTATAAGGGTAGAATAATAGTAATAAAATTAAGAGGTGATACGATGGGGTTATTCTGTTTAAAATTGGTGAAATAGCAAAAAAGGCGAATGTATCAAAACGAACGATTGATTATTACACACAGATGGGTTTACTACATGTAGAGACAACCTCTCCGTCTAACTATCGATTATATTCAGAAAAGGTAGTGGACGATATTAAATTTATTGAGGCGTGTAAAGAGCTACATATGAGCTTGCAAGATATAAAAGAACGTTTAGAATTAAAGCGTAGTAATAAACAATCGATTGAAAAACAGGAAACGTGCATAAAGCATGCTGAGATGCTTGCAACACATATGAAGCAGCTTGAACAAGAAATATTAGAGCTTAAGCCTATTTTTGATCAATTAAATGAGGATTCTCAAGTGGAAATCTCAAATCACATACAATCTCAAAGTAAAGCACTTATGCAATCTTTACAATTTTTACTACACTCAACATAAGAATATGAAAATATGAAACAACGATGATCGTATAGGAGGAATTAGAAGTGTTTTTTCACCCAATGGACATATTAGTTTTTGCTGCTTTTGGTTTATCTCTTTGGGCTCAATTTAAGGTGAAAGGTAACTTTAATAAGTGGTCCCAAGTCGAGGCTTCTTCTCACAAAACGGGAGCGGAGGTTGCTCGTCAAATCTTAGATCAAAATGGTCTATATCAAGTTCGTGTTGAAGCGGTTAGAGGAACATTAACAGATCATTATGATCCAATGTCCCGTGTTGTTCGTTTATCTGAGCCAGTTTATCATAGCCATTCTATTGCGGCTGTATCTGTAGCGGCACACGAGGTAGGACATGCAATACAGCATCAGA
This sequence comes from Bacillus weihaiensis, assembly GCF_001889165.1. Classification (GTDB taxonomy): domain Bacteria; phylum Bacillota; class Bacilli; order Bacillales; family Bacillaceae; genus Metabacillus; species Metabacillus weihaiensis. The sequence goes on from NZ_CP016020.1 coordinate 699,983, forward strand.
AATCATATGGTGCTTTAGTGTTACGTCATAAAATGTTTCCAATCGTTAATCTCACATCAGGTATTGCACCATTCTTATTAATTGGTGGCTTGTTTTTAGGGCAACTAAATTTAATCGGATTAGGAATCATTTTATTTTCATTTGCTGTAGCTTTTCAGCTCATTACACTACCTGTTGAATTTAATGCAAGCTCTCGGGCAAAGAAATTAATGGTTTCTGAAGGAATTATCACGAATAATGAAGAACATGGAGTAAATAAAGTATTAGGAGCAGCTGCTTTAACGTATGTGGCTGGTGCATTAATGGCGTTATTTGAACTATTAAAATTTGTAATGATTTTTCTTCAAGGAGACGAAGATTAGGCATCAATTTATTTCGTAATTTTACTTTTTAGGAGGTGACAGGGATCGGCCAACCGAAACGGAGGCTTCAATGAAAAAGCGATTAACTTAGAAGTAGACTCACTTCTTTTGTAAGTCATTGTTGTGTGGAGCTAAACACTTATGCAATGAGGAAGATTTACTCATAGCTAATGTTAAGTAATCGTGATTGAATATCCCACTGGTCTTTCCCTTATTTTGGATATAGTTAACCTGATTATTGTTGCGGTTTTAATTGCCTTAACAGCATTTTTCGTTGCATCGGAATTTGCGATTGTTAAATTAAGAAGTTCGAGACTAGATCAGTTAATAGCAGAGGGAAATAACTCAGCTATTGCTGCAAAGAAAGTAACCTCAAATTTGGATGAATATTTATCAGCCTGTCAGCTAGGAATTACCATTACTGCTTTAGGTTTAGGTTGGCTTGGAGAGCCAACGCTAGAAGTGATTCTCCATCCGTTATTAGAGCTATTAAATGTGAACGAGTCAATTGTTAGTGTATTAACCATTGTATTGGCATTCATTATGATTACCTATTTACATGTAGTAGTAGGAGAGTTAGCTCCTAAAACAATAGCTATTCAAAAGGCAGAGTTTATTACGCTGCTATTTGCTAGACCGCTGATCTTTTTCTACCGAGTCATGTATCCTTTTATTTGGGTGTTAAATGGTTCAGCAAATCTACTTATTCGTTTAATCGGCTTAAAGCCTGCATCAGAGCATGAGCTTGCTCATACCGAGGAAGAGCTTAGAATTATTCTCTCTGAAAGCTATAAAAGTGGTGAAATCAATCAGTCTGAATTTAAATATGTAAATCGAATTTTTGAGTTTGATGATCGCATTGCAAAGGAAATTATGGTACCTAGAACAGAGATCGTAACAACTTCAGTAGAAAAATCGTTCCAAGAGAATCTGGATATTATGCGTAGTGAAAAATTCACTCGTTATCCAGTAGTGAATGGAGATAAAGATCATATTCTTGGAATGGTGAACATCAAAGAAATCTTTACTGATCTATACTATTTGACGGCAGAAGAACGCAAAAATACATCTATACAAAAGTATATTCGACCTGTTATACAAGTGATAGAATCTATCCCAATTCATGATTTGTTAATTAAGATGCAAAAGGATCGTGTTCACATGGCCATCCTAATGGATGAGTACGGAGGAACAGCTGGTTTAGTAACAGTTGAAGATATCATTGAAGAGATTGTTGGTGATATCCGTGATGAGTTTGACCACGATGAAGTCCCAGATATTCAAAAACGTGGTGAACATCATTATGTTGTTGATGGTAAGGTTCTGTTATATGAGATTAACAATATGCTAGGCTTAGATATTGATGATGAGGATATCGACACACTAGGTGGATGGATACTAACTCAAAATATAGAAAGTAAGCAAGGAGACGTTCTCACATATCAAGGCTATGAGTTCCACATCCTTGATATGGAAGGTCATCTTATTCGTTCAGTAGAGATTCAAGAAAAGGTTCATGATGAAGAAGGAGAATCTGAACTAATTGAAAGTATAGAAGAATAAGAGATACAGCTTAGAGTGGAGGCATCTATATGTCTCCCTTTTTTATTTAACTATTTGCGTCTCCTTTTTTGCTTTAAGTCATTTGAAGAAAACAGTGCTGTATAAAAACTAGTGAGATTTTTTCTTCTTAGAAGACTCCCGTATATATCATTAATAATAGAGCTTTTTATTTTAGTAGAAATTCTAAGGGAGAAATAACGAAAATTCACCTAATAGTTGGTAATCGTGTGATAAATGTTGTACATTTATAATGAATCCATTTCATACAATCTCTTAGAAAAGAGCTCGAATTTTACATCTTAAGCAGCTTGTGGCTAATTTAACATGGTATTTGATACGATAAACCAAAAAGTCACAAATAACACGCAATACGATATCGTTCTATAATTGCTTTACTAGGTTTTTAATAAAATGAATCCGTTCAATCATTCTAGTAGCCAAGGAGGAAAGAAATCACAGCAGCAAGTTTGTGCTCAACACCACTTGTGAAACGTCATTTTTTAGTCTCCTACAAAGTAGTTGATTAATATCAAGATTTGATAGCAAATAGCTTTAAATCGTTGGGGTAGGTTCTACATCATATCCTTCTTGTAGGTCAAAGAGGTCTCCTTGTCGTATAATAGGCATAGGGAAACTTCCTCCAGTCTCATAAGCTTGTGTGATGCATACTTATTTCGACAGTTTGGGGAGGGATTTTCTTTTTTGTCTTGAAAGCCCTTGAGGCTCTAAGGATTCAATTGATGAAATTTAACCAATAGAATAAAATTTGAAACTTTTTGATTATTTAATCGTAGAGGTAAAGAGAAAACTTTCCTCATTGGTACTGGCTTTTTCCTGGATGGTGCTTTACTGACTAGAAGAAGAACGAAACGGGGTACAAGCCTTATTAATTAATTGCAAGAAAGTCTATTGAAAGAGAAGTTTTATTATAACTGGAGGAGCTAGACTTGTTTAAATCAAAGACACATTTTTGGACATTACAAATTTTATTAATTTTGCTGATTGTCTATGTAAGTACGAAGGTATCCTTTCTTTTTGAACCAATCATTGTCTTTACAACCACATTATTTTTCCCAATACTCATTGCTGGAATTTTATTTTTTATTTTTGCTCCAGTTGTGACACTGTTAGAAAGGGGAAAGGTACCTAGAACCCTTGCCATTCTTATTCCTTATATCGTGTTCATTGGTGTTTTCTCAGGGTTGATTGCTTTTATTGGTCCAATCGTTGCCGATCAGGTGTCTGACTTAGTGGAAAATTTTCCTAGGTATGTAGAAGAAATGACCGCTTATATTTTGGAAATGTCAAAAACATCTGCCTTCACCTGGGTAATGGAGCAGGAGTATATTTCTCTTGATGAAATTGAAAATACATTAACAGGGTTTGCAACAGACTTACCGAAAAATATTACCCAAAGCTTTACGGCTGTCATTGGAGTAGTAACGAATATAACATTAACGGTTATAACTGTCCCATTCATCCTCTTTTATATGTTAAAAGATGGACATAAGCTTCCGACGGCTGCAGTGAAGATTTTACCTGGTACATATCGAGCGGAAGGTTTAAAGATTTTCCGTGACTTATATGAAACGTTGGCAGCCTATATTCAGGGACAAGTGATTGTTTCTTTAGCAGTCGGGATAGGCTGTTTTATCGGTTATACCATTATTGGTTTAGATTACGCACTTGTTTTAGGGATAGTAGTGGCTGTAGCAAATATTATTCCATATTTAGGGCCATTTATTGGTGCAGCACCTGCTGTTATTATTGCTTTACTAGATTCTCCAGCTAAAGCGATTTTTGCGGCTTTAGTCGTAACAATTGTCCAACAAATAGATGGTAATTTTCTTTCACCACTTATTATTGGGAAACGTCTAAATACACATCCATTAACAATTATATTGTTGTTAATAGGTGCAGGTAGCTTCGGTGGAGTTATTGGAATGATCCTTGCTGTTCCAACTTATGCGGTTCTTAAGGCAATTACATTAAATGTTATTCGTTTGGTAAAATTAAGAAAAAGATCTAAGTCTGAGTTAATGAGTCAAACAGATACTAGCCTATAAGGCGAAGAACACTTCTTTTATAGCCCCATATCATACACTATAGGTTATGAAGGAGGAGATGAACATGCCGGCATTTGTTGGTCCAATTAAGCTGAATAATATGGGAAGTAGTGCTATATTTAAGGTGGGAGATAGTTTTTCTTTATCACCAAAAGCGAAGTCGAAAGCATCGATCGGCTCTGGCGGAGCGAACACAGGTGATTTTATTGAAACGCAGAATCTATTTAATATTACGAACTTCCAAGATATAGATATGATTGATCAACAAGAAAATCTGAATTTCTAAGCGCGGTTTATTCTTTATAAACAATGTTTTTGTTTAGATTGTTGCTTGTCTAAAAAATTTATAAGTGCCGGATTTTTCACCTAGGTACAAGGTTCTCCTGTTAGTGTTAGTAAAGGAAGAGCCATTCTTTTCTTTCTTACTATCATTGGTTTTTGGTAGGAATAATGATTATACTCTTTGAAATATGTACTAAATAGCAACAAAGTTTAAAAATAACCTTATAAAAAGTTTCAACTGAAGGTAGCACATCAGTTGAAACTTTTTTAAGTAACATGGATAAATTTGTAGAGCATGTTCTATGTGTGAACAAATAATGCAAAGTATATGGAACTTCACTATAATAAGTCTATAGTTATTTCTGAAAGGATTGAAGGGTATGAAGATTAGAAAGGCAAATGTACATAATCAAGATCAATTAATTACAAATGTGTATATCTATGAAAATAAGCAGCAAGAATTCAGTATGGTGGCTATTCCTGAAATCGAGTGGTCTGTCACTATTCCTTATGTGGAGGAACGAGTAGAGCTTGAACTACGATTGAAATCTTCATTAGTTCAACGAATTGATCCACTTGCAGCTGAGGAACTATCCTCTAAAATTGTCCAATGGACAGGTGAAATGTAATGAGGCTGGGACAAAACAAAGAGCCGGGCACCCTCCGACTCAATCTATTGTGTGCACTAAATAAATCAGTGCGTACATATAGTCGTTACGATAAGGTGCCAGGCACTTCTGTCCCAGCCTCAATCTATCAATTGCTGAACTTGTTCCATATATTCATCCCGCGGATATCCGTGGTATAAAGTTGTTACTAACCTCATGGGGTCCCCGAAAAAATACCGTTCATATTGTGTTTGTCTCGTACCGAAGCGACTCATTGTCAAATCATAGACAACTCTAAATAGCTTTGCTCTTGTTACAGAATCGCAATCTATTCCTTGGTAATACATAGATAAGTCGTCCTGTAAGCTTGAGTGAAAGTCTTCCTCTGAAGGGATCGCAACTAATCCACCAGCTCCAAGTAATTGAAGAATTTCGATTGATCGTGGATATAAAGATGAGAATGAGTTTACAGCAACAAACAAAGAATGTACGTGAGGTACCATCGTCCCCCATTCATCTTCACGTGCCAGTACTTCTGCACGATCTAATAAGGCTTTCATTGTTTCAAGTCCAATAATTATTTCACTTATTTTTTGGTGGATGTGATGGTAATCTGATAAAGCCATTGATTTTACTAGCAATTGAGAGAGCCCTAGAACAAATTCTAACTTAGTTATTTGTCTTATCGAAACTTGGTGTAAAGTAAGGGGTGTGAAACTACTCCTTGAAAAAAGCTTATGAGCAAGATCAGAACGATGGTGAAAATAAACATGTTCCCAAGGGACAAACACATTATTGAAAATCAGCATCGTGTCCATTTCATTAAATCGAGAAGAGAGTGGATAATTAAAGGTAGATTCTCCATTAAAATAGGACTCTCGACAAACAAAGGTAACTCCTTTTGCATTAGAAGGGATTGATAAGCAAAACGCATTCTCCTCATCATAGATTTTTCCACTAGGGGGTAATAACAGTATTTCATCTGTCATGCCTCCTTGGGTTGCGAGAAGTCTTGCCCCCTTTAGATAAACACCATCAGCTGTTTGTTTAACAATTTTTGTTTCTGGTTTATTCAGTGACTCTGCTTTTAGACTAGTTCTCTGAGACTTAGGATTAATAAAGCTGTGAGTAAATGATAAATCATATTCCCTTGCTCTTTCATAAAGATGTAAGAGATTGTTTGAAAAACGTGGATCTTGTTCAGATACGACTTGAGCTGATGCAGCTAATGTCATAATAACAGTGTTTAAATAATCGGGTGTACGTCCCATCATCCCATAAGTATGTGTAGCCCACGTTTTAATCATTGCTCTCCGTGATTCTAAGTCTTCCTTTGTTTTAGGCTGTAGAAATGAACGTCCGACACGCTCACCAGAGGTAGGGGATTTATATGTCATCCTTTCTACTAGCTTGTCTTCCTGCTGCAAGTCGTAAAGTTCAGCCTTTGTTTTCACCGCTCCTTTATAGGCTGAATGGTCACAAATTGCTTCCGTCATTCTTTCTCCATTTATCCATACGTTCGGTTCTAATGCTTTCATTCTCGATACATATTCTTTTCCACTAATAGCGGGCATCATTACACACTCCTTACAACTTCTTAAGACAATTTATGGAGGAGAATGAAAATTTATAAATACTATTTTTAAATTTTAGCTATTTCTTATGGAATGATCCACATTAGGAAGTTTCAAATAATCATCCCAATTAGTAGAACTTCAATTGATTGTATAAAAGTTTTCCACCTTCATTACAGGTTTAAGTCACTCGTTGCTCATTTGGTAAATGAAAAATTTAAGCTTTATATGTTTTGAAATCAGATCTCTTACTGTTTGGTAACGTTTTAAAGACGTAGTGGATGGAAATACTATGGAACATTATGTGTGAGAGGGTGTAAAGTGTGGAGGAAGAAAATTTTCCAAGAGGGTTGGGTTGGGGCATCCTTTTAAGTATCCCTTTATGGATTTCATTTTTTGGTTGGTTAAAATTAATCTTTGCCTTGATTTAGTTATCTATACCTTAATAGGTGAAGGATCAGTCTTCTCAATTTTCACGGCTAAAGTGCTCTAAGAGTCAGGGATCAAACTTTAGGCCCTGATACCTTCCATATTTATCTTTTTTCTGCACATTATTCTCATTTTTTTCGAAAAATAAAAGAAAATCCCAATTAAACAGTAAATTACTGTGAAAAGTGTAGTAAAATAGTTGACATATAGAGATAGATTTTCTTTTTTTTGGAGGGGAAACATGCCTTATGGAGGTATTTGTAGCAAGACAGCCTATTTTAAACAATAATGAAGAAGTAATTGCCTATGAGCTTTTATATAGAGGTAGTAAAGATAATGTGTTCCCTAATATTGATGGAGACCGTGCGACGACTGAAGTAATTATTAATAGCTTCTTAAATATTGGGATGCAAGACTTATCAGAAGGAAAAAAATGCTTTATAAACTTTACAGGCTCACTGTTAAAGTCCAAACTTCCTACATACTTTAATCCAAATTCAATCGTAGTGGAGATTTTGGAAACAGTTGAGATTGATGAAGAGCTAATTGTAATTTGTCATGAATTGAAAGAACTAGGGTACACCATTGCCTTGGATGATTTTAAGGTTCAGGAATCATCGCGTCTTTTACCAAAATTATTAAAGTATATTGATATTATAAAGGTTGATTTTTTGCAAACCTCATATGAGGAACGGAAGAAGTTAGTTGAAAGATATCGGCCTTTACAAATTGAATTGCTTGCGGAAAAAGTCGAAACACGTGAAGACTTTATAGCAGCAAAACAGGCAGGCTATACTTATTTCCAAGGGTATTTCTTTAGTAAGCCTTTCATTATTTCAAGCTATGATGTACCGATGTATTTAAAAACCTATTATCAAATTTTTAATGAAATAACGAAGACAGAGCCTGATATTGATGTAATTGCCTCTGAAATAGAGCGTGATATTTCAATGTCATATAAGCTTTTAAAGCTTATTAATTCTCCAGCATTTAGGCCAATAAATAAAATTAAGTCCATTAAACAAGCAATTGTCTTACTTGGTTTAAATGAATTGAAAAAGTGGATTTATGTGTTGTCATTAAAAGAAATGAAAACAGAAAAAGAAAAAAATATGGATGAAGTGGTGAAAATGTCACTTGTCCGTGCAAAGCTTTGTGAACAAATTGCCTTAGCGTTAGGGAAAAGTCACACGGATTCCGCGCAATTTATGTTAACGGGATTGTTTTCTCTCATTGATACTCTTTTACATCGACATATACAAGATATCCTTAATGATCTGCCTTTATCAGACGACATTCAACATGCTCTGTTAGGGGAGGAAAATGAACTAAATAAAGTGTTAAATTGGGCGCTGCTAATTGAAAGAACGACTTGGAATGAAGAGGAAATACCTTTTACTAAAGAGCAAATTAGTCAGATTTACGTTCAAGCTATTGACTGGGCATCCAGTTTAATGAAGGAAATGGGAGGGTGAGTGCTAGTGTTAACTAGCACTCGTTTTTATTTTCTTCGCTTTATTTTTCACATAACCGATTGATACGATGAAAAGCACGATTAATAGTTCAAAGCCATATTTTAACCAATCCTCAGCGAAAAAGGTAGCTAAGAAGGGCTCTTTCACAATCATTTTTGATGCTGTCCATGCTAGGACCGCAGAACCTGCTAATATAATCAATGGGAATCTCTCAATAAATTTTAAGATGATGGTACTTCCCCACACAACAATGGGAATGGAGATAAGTAGTCCAAGAATAACTAATAAAAAGCTTCCATGGGCAGCTCCCGCAACAGCTAAGACATTATCTAACCCCATGACAGCATCCGCTATGATGATGGTTCTGATAGCTGCCCAAATACTGTCACCAGCCTCTACATCATGATCATCTTCATCTGTCACTAGTTTATACGCTATCCAAATCAAGATTAACCCACCGGCTAAAAGCAAACCAGGTATCTTCAAAAGGTATACAACAAGTAAAGTAGCGATGGCTCTTATAACGATAGCGCCAATTGTTCCCCAGATGATTACCTTTTTTTGCTGATCCTTTGGAAGCTTTCTAGCAGCTAGTCCAATAACAATGGCATTGTCTCCAGCTAATACTAAATCAATCACCACAATTGATAACAGTGCAGTAAAAAATTCAACCGAAAAGAGCTCCATTTCTTCACCTCACTAGCTTTATTTTCATACAGAAGGAAAGACAATATGTGAGTTAAGATTTTACACAAATAGCAAGGGAATAAATGATGGGGTTAAAGAGAAACTAAAGAAAAATTGTTTTTTAAGGCTTGAAAAAAATCTAGAACGATTGAAGGGAATAATATCCTTTTGTGGAATATGTAATGTAGAAGCATTTGACTTCCTGGTTATTACTTCGAGTAAGTTAATCGAAGGAGGATGCATGTGAATATAACAGACAAGCCCTTATTTTATGTTTTAGATGACAAGATGGTTGCAGTGTTTTTAGTTGCGATGGACGACTGTCGGGTAAAGATGGAATGTTTATTTTCACAATCCGGAATTGAAGATTATACGTTAGAATATGATGGGCCTCTCGAAAGGAAAAAAGAATTAATGAATGAAGCAATGCTCCAAGCTCAAAAACTTTATGAAGATACCGTTGTTTCTGTTTAAATGTAAGGCCATTGTGAATAACAATGGTCTTTTCTTATGGGCAAGATATGTATCATTACGTAAACGTATGGATAAGTTATTATAAATTTTTTAAAAAATCATTTTCACAGGACAAAATAAAAGAAATATAACGTACCCTATAAATGTCATAGCCATTTCCAGGTTTTTAAAGGTATAAAAAAGGGAAAAGGGATTTGTATTGTAAAAAACAAGCAATTTGGACTATTGCGTTAATGTTGCGGTATCACGCAGTGAGCATTTCGATTTATTTTCGGTTACATTTCCCGTAGTTTAAAGTAATATTTAACTATAAACATCACTATTGTTCGTTGGTCATACATTCTCTTACCAACAAATAAGGAGGGTGAACAAGATGGATCAGCAGAAAATTGAAGAAATGACACAAAAGCTTCTGCAAATTGAGAAGGAATTGAGAGAAACGAAACAATCTTTACTCTCAATAAATAAAAGCATAGATAAATATGATAAATACTCAATTATAAATGTTTCATAAAAACTTAGCTAAATAGCTGAGTTTTTTGTATTTCTATATTGACATAAATTGGTTTGTTAGGTGAAAATATAGGAGATTAGATTTACATAGAATATGACTTAAGTTGTGATTAACCACCTAAAGGGGTGATTTTTATAGAATCTAAAATGATTAATTTGATTCATCAAGAAATGAATCACCTCATCGTGAGTAAATTGACGAATAGTGGCCTTAAAGAGTTATTGCTTTCTTTTATTGCACATAAGAAGGCATTAAACTTTGCACAACTAACATGGATTCATTATCAAGCATTTGGTGGGAAAGGCGAACAAATTTACAGATTAGCTGCTGCGGTAGAACTGCTAATCTTATCATTTGATATTTTAGATGATCTAGAGGACCAAGATAATACAGAGGAGCCTTGGATGCAACTCGACTATTCGCTTTCATTAAATGCAGCAACCACACTCTATACCCTAAGCCAAAGTGCAATCTTAACGCTTCATTCATCCCATAAAGTTGAGATTTATCAATCTTTTCTTAAGTACTCACTACTAGCAATGGAAGGACAACATGATGATCTTGAAAATAATATTACTTCTGAAGAGCATTGTCTCCAAACAATGAAGTTGAAATCAGGATCATTAATTGCATTAGCGTCAGTATGCGGTATGCAGCTTGCTGGTAAGTATGATACTAAAGTAGAGGAATATTCCTACGAAATTGGTTTAGCGGCCCAAACAGAAAATGATTTCAGAGATTTATTTAACCCTCACAAAAAGGATAGTTCATCAAAAAAACAATCATTGGCATATCTTTACTTACAAAAGAAGTATAATAATCATTCCAATGATCTTTTTTTGTTCTATAATAGTAAACAAGACATTCAACAATTTTTCGGAAGCTTAGAAAGCTATAAGCAAAAATTGCTAAATGCTGGTATTCTACAGTATTTAAATGTTATTAAGCAAGTGGCTATTAATCGAGCAGCTAGAATTATTGATAGTCTCAACTTAGATCAAGATCAAATAGATAGAATTAAATCAACTATACTATGAAAAATGAAAAGGAGAGATCATCATGCAAGAAATCGTAAATTTTTTAATTGAAAATCCAGACGTTTTAGAAAAAGTGGTAAATGGACAAGCTAGCTTGTTAGGCGTTGATCTAGACGATGTATTAGGGTTAGTTGAGGGGATATTGGGTTCTGGTTTATTAAAAAGTACTTACTGGTTCTAATAGCTATTGAAAGGTGTTTTAGATGCGTATTACCCTTAACGGCATAATTAAATTTCTTATAGTTGTAAGCATACTCTTCTCTTTTTACATTATTTACCTAAATTTCAAGTATCCATATATAGGGGCTAGTGTTAAATTAGAAGACAATAATGAATTAGTTGTAATAGGTGTAGAGCCAAAGACATGGGCAAAAAAAGTAGGAATTAGTCTAGGGGATGTTATAACGGACGTAGATGGTAAGGATCCAAGTACTCATCATGCATCAATAAGATATGGTCACTTGGAACAAGTCACAAGCTTTACAATTGAAAGAAATGGAAAAATCATTCAATATGAAGTACCAAAGACATTATTAAGTTATCAAAGTCTTTTTATAACAATTATTCCCCTAACTGTTTTATTTCTATGTCTATTTTGCATTTATTTTGTATATCGTTCAAACAAAAAAAATAGTCTTAAATCTGCTCATCTCTTAAATTTCTTCTTACTGATTCTTGCAATGGCTTATATTAGTGCCAGTGGATCTTCGAGGGGAGACGTAATAAGCAGATATATCAATCTAGGGCTATTTATATTAGTCCCTGTTAGTTACCTGCATTTTATTTACCAATATTTTCGAGAATTAGGTAAAGTATTGTTCAACTTTAGGTTTATTCAATTTGGCTATACTATTGTTGTGTTAAATATAGTTGCTGAAATATTCCTAAATATGCTTTGGATTGATTTTACAGTAAATAGACTATTAAACTTAGCATCTTTCTTTACTCTTCTTATCTTAACTTTCATCCTGAAGTTTAGTGGGTTAAAGAAAATAAAATATTCTGAACAAGCTTATATTGTAAAAGTTCTCATTGTAACGAATGTTTTAGCTTTTACACCTTTTTTATTATTTTATGTTTTACCTTTTATCTTATTTCAAAAATATATATTTTCACCAACAATCTTATCTGCATTCTTATTGCTTATACCATTTTCCCTAGTTTATCAATTTATTGCTATAAAAATATACGACATAGAATTTTTATTGGGAAGAATAAAATATTATGCTCTATTGGCAATTATCCCAGCACTTCTAATTGTATCTATGATTCTGAATCTAAAGGAAAATAGTCCTTCATTCTACCCCATACAATTAACAGTATATATTTATGTAGCCTTAGTTATTGTATTCTATGTGAAAGAAATATTTGATTACAGATTTAGATTGAAAAGATTCTCTGAAAAGTATAATTATCAAGATAGTATTTTTAAATATACACAAAGTATTAGAAAAGCGAGTACTCTTGAGCAAGTAGTGTCCGAATTAAAACAGGTTATAATAGATGTTTTACTAGTAAGCAAAGCCTATTTCATTGAAGTTGACAAGGAAAAGAACATTTCATCAGTAGATCCTAATGCGAAGGAAGCGGATTATAGTCCTTATGTGAATGAGATTAAAGATGTTTCTAATGAGATTGGTAAGATTATAGAGGTTAATAAAGGATTTATTATTAATATTGGTGAAACAGAGGATAAAAGCTATGTTCTTTTATGCTTATCAGTGCTAAATACACCTATTTTAACGAGAGACGAAATCTCTTGGTTAAAAACTCTTTCCTTTTATACAAATGTATCACTAGAGAATTTCCTTAAGATTGATGAGCTTATGCAGCATCTGCAAAAGGTAGAAACGGAAGGGCAAAATCCTGCGTGGCTTACGAAGCTTTTGTTTTCCATTGAAGAAAAGCAAAGGTCGAATTTAGCAAAGGATTTACATGATTCCGTATTACAGGATCTCGTTTCTTTAAAGAGACAGACTGAAATGGCCTTAGCTGAAGTTGACATTGATTCAGATAAGCTGAAATCTCAGTTACAAGAAATGAATACGAATATGACTAAGATTATAAAAACGACAAGAGAAACGTGTCAGGAACTTCGTCCACAGCTTTTGTATGATTTAGGATTGGTTAAAGCTTTGAATAAGCTTGTTATTCAGTTTCAAGATAGTGTTGAGTTTGACATTCGTTTAAATACAGGTAATTTCACGATGAACCTAGATATTGATACACAGCTTAATTTGTATCGTATTGTTCAGGAGTTGTTAACAAACGCTCAAAAGCACTCAAAGGCTAAGAACGTACTGATTATCCTTGTGTGTATTAAGGATAAGATTGTGTTACACTATGAGGATGATGGTATAGGCTTTGAGTATCATGAACATTTTAATCGTTCAGAGAGTATGGGACTTTCAGGAATGAGTGAAAGAATAAAAGCTTTAAAGGGAACAATAAATATCGAAAGCTCAAGGAATAATGGTTTGAAAATAGATATTGAAATATAGACTTGGCATGAGCCAAGTCTCTTTTTTATAATAATAGAGATAATAATAATGACATGATTGTAAAGGGGTGATCCCATGTTGTATATATTGGTAATTGATGACCATCCAGCTGTTAGAGAAGGAACCAAAGCGATATTAGAAGCAGAAGAGGGTGTGAAGGTAGATTGCTTGGCTCCACCTTATACGATTGAGGTGCTTAAAAAGATCGATTTTTCACAATACGATGTCTTATTAATGGATTTAAATCTTGGCGATGTCAACGGGATGGATTTGTCAGTAGAGATTTTACGTCTTTCTACCAAGTCAAAGATTATTCTTTACACGGGCTATGATGTTGAGGATTATTTTGAAGAGGCGTTACAAATAGGCATATATGGTGCTGTTAGTAAAACAGAGTCGAAGGACAAGCTTTTAGATTATATTCGTCATGCGATTGAAGGAGAAATTGTCCTTTCTTATGATTATTTCAAAAAGGTGTTAACGCAAAATGAAATTCATACGAAAAAGAAAGAAACGCATGAATATATATTTAGTGATAGAGAAGTGGCCATACTTCAAGAGGTTGAGAAAGGTTTAACCAATCAGGAAATAGCGGACTCTCTTCACTTAAGTAAGCGGACCATAGAATATAGTTTAACAGCAATATTTAATAAGCTTAACGTAAGTAGTAGGACAGAAGCCGTATTGATTGCTAAATCAAAAGGGCTTTTAGATTAAAAGCGAATTTACAAAATCTACACAAAAACTCAATATTGCCATGATATTTATCATTTAAGATGGTATTTATATCCTTTTAGACAGGTGAACGATCTCGCACATACAGGAGGTTTTGATGGATATCATGGCAGCATTACCAACTCTTATATTACTTCTCATCTATTTTCTTTTCGTTGTATACGTACTTAGGAAATAAAACATAAAATAAACCTAAAGGAGGGCAAGTATGGATTTTCATGTAAAAAACACATTAATGGAAGCGTTAGGAATAGAAATCCTTTCAGTAACGAATGAAGGTGTGGTAGCGACGATGCCAGTTGACCATCGAACACATCAGCCATTTGGTTTACTGCATGGAGGCGCTTCTGTTGCGCTTGCTGAAACAGTAGCAAGCATTGGGGCTTACTCATTAATTGATCAAGAAACGGAAGTGTGTGTAGGGTTAGAAATTAATGCAAATCATATAAAAGGAAAGAAATCAGGTCTTGTGACGGCTCATGCAAAGCCAGCTCATAGAGGAAAAACAACAATGGTCTGGGAGATAAAAATAGTAGATGAAGAGGAAGACCTAATTTGTTTATCAAGATGTACGATGGCTGTGCTGAAAAAGAAGCTTTAATCTTGAATTTACATAATGAAAGGTTCCTTTTTAAAAGCTTGTACAATCCTTAAGGAATAAAGTGTATAAAAACAGACTAATTAAAACACTGTTGACTGAGGCTTTATGCAACAGTGTTTTTGTATATGATTTTTCTTCCATTTTACATAATAGCAACCTCGATTCCCTTAAATTCTAGATCATACTAGTTAGTCCCTCTGTCTAAAACTTTTCCTTTTAATTACCATAAGTAGAAAAGGGAATGCTACTAGTAGTTACTATTAACCGTGTTTTTCATCTACATCGAACTCACTTTTACTTAGGGGGTTCATGAAGTATGTTGATTCTATAGCTTTCGTTACCTACTATATTTCTATGTGTAAGGCTTTAATCCTTTTCTTCTACTTATTATACTAAAGCTATATACTCTAAATGGGTTTTCATTGAATGTAGATTCATACTGAAAGACTTCTTGAGTTTACATATACTAAACAGCAGGATTTCTTATTCGATTTATCGTGAATAGGTTTCTTTGAAAAATAGCTACTTGATACTCACGAGAGTTGATAAAGGGGGATACTAATGAAACACTTGCAGCTTTGTTTGGCTTTTCTTCGCGTAGGGATGTTAGGGTATGGTGGTGGACCTTCGTCAATACCGCTCGTACATAAAGAAGTGGTCGAAAAATACAAATGGATGAATGATGACGAATTTGCAGATGTATTAGCTTTGGGTAACACATTACCAGGTCCTATTGCAACAAAAATGGCAGGTTATATTGGGTATCGTGTTGCTGGAATTCTTGGTTTACTAAACGCAACCTTGTCTACAATTGTCCCAACGATTTTTTTGATGATTGTTTTACTAACGACGATTACTTCTGTCAAAGATTATCCTTGGGTCCAAGGGATGACTGCAGCAGTCGTTCCAGTAGTAGGAGTTATGCTTGCCATATTAACATGGGATTTTTTTATGAAGTCAAAGAAATCTTTAGGATGGGTAAAGGCGATCGCCTTTATATGTGGTAGTTTTCTTTTTATGGAAATCCTAGGGTTACACCCGGCAATCTTAATTGGTGGATTATTACTAGCTGCCATCTTAATGAAAGATAAAGATTCTCACAAAGGTCAAAAAGGGGAAAGGGGGAATGATTCTTGATTTATTGGGAGATCTTCCTTGCCTTCTTTATCCCAGGTATATTAGGGTATGGTGGTGGGCCTGCCTCCATTCCACTTGTGGAAAATGAGGTAGTTGACCGATATGGTTGGATGACTGTTAACGAGTTTAGTGAGGTATTGGCATTAGGAAATGCTTTGCCAGGTCCAATTGCTACGAAGATGGCAGGGTATATTGGGTATCAGCAAGGTGGCGTATTAGGCAGCCTAGTTGGAATTTTTGCGACAGTTGCGCCTTCACTAATTTTAATGATTGTTCTATTAGGATTTTTATATAAATATAAAGATTCTCCAAAGGTGAAAAGAATGACTGCGTACATTCGTCCTACAATTGCGGTATTGTTAGGGATGATGGCGTTCAGCTTTTTCTTTACTTCATATGAAGGTACAGGAGTGTGGCAATCTCTTTTTCTTGTTATTGCTAGCTTTCTGTTATTAGAAAAAATGAACGTACACCCAGCTTTTGTGATTGTCGCTGCAATGGGATATGGTGCTTTGTTTCTTGGATAAACAAAGGATAGGTAGAGGCTGCAATTCCTTTGTGATGCGATTTGGAGCCTGTGTTCTCATCTAATTATGAAGTGTATCCTTTTTTGCTTCAAGTTCAGGTTGAGAATGAAATGATGGATGATCCTTTTTAGAAAGCTGATAGGAATAAAAAAGATGACCTCTCTTACTCATGAGGTCATCTTTTATTAGTAAAAGATAAGTGAGAACCATTACTCACTTATCTTTTCACGTTTACGTGCTTTACGTAAGTCATCTTGTACACTGTTTTTCCATAATGGGACACCCATATTATATGCCGCTCTACTAATCAAATGACCAGCAACTGGAGCGGTAATAAAAACAAAGACTATTCCTAGCAGAACTCTTGAATTCGCATGATGATCAAGTAAGAGATAATACATGAACAATCCAATTAAGATGCTAATAACACCTAATGTCGCGCTCTTAGAAGCCGCGTGGTTACGTGTGTAGACATCTGGTAGACGGACAACTCCGATAGCAGCTATTAAGCTTAAGAGTGCTCCTTGGAGAATGAGATAGCCTATAATAATTTTACTGATTTCGATCATATTTGATAATCTCTCCCTTCTCCAAGAACTTAGAGAAAGCAACGGTTCCGATGAAGGCTAGAATTCCTAGTAAAAGGATAACCTCAACAAAAGCGCTCGAACTTAGGACAATAGAGATGATTGCCGTTATCGCAATTAAATTAATTCCTATGGCATCAAGAGCAATGACTCGGTCAGGTGTTGTCGGTCCCTTTACTAGTCGATAAACGTACAGAAGGGTAGAAATCGCGACAATCACGAGTGACAACGTCATAACAATCATAAACATTAACGGCTCACATCCTTTATTGCTTTTTCAAACGTATTTTTAATATCTAGCTTTGCTTGCTCTACATCACCTATATCCATTGCGTGAATATAAAGTGTCTTGTTATCTTCTGATACTTCTACTACAAGTGTACCAGGAGTTAAGGTAATCAGATTAGATAGGATTGTAATTTCCCAATCTTTTTCTAAATCTGTCTCTAGGGCAAAAATTCCAGGTTGAATAGTAAGCTTTGGTGATAAGATCACCTTTAAAACAGCAAAGTTTGATTTAATAAGCTCGCTTAGAAAAATAAATAGTAATTTAATGACCGCAATGATATTTAAGAAATAAATGCGGTGTGTAAAAAATCTACGAAGAGCAACGATGACTAATCCTCCAAAGAAAAATCCTTTAAAAAACGCTAATGAAGAATAATCATTCGATAAAAACATCCATATGAATGCGAGAAAAAAGTTTAGTAATAATTGAAATGCCATATGCACTACTCCTTCAATACGGCTTGAATATAGATTGTTGGATCAAGCAGAGTGTCGGCAGCCTGTGAAATATAAGGTGAAATAAACTCTATACCGAAACCATAGGCAATCGACAAGGCGAGTAAAATGGCAATAGGTACATACAATCCCTTTGTCGACTTTGCTTTGAATTCTGCTTCATTAGACGGTTCTCCCCAAAATCCATTGATGAAGATTTTCATAACTGAATAAAGAACAAGTAAGCTAGAAAGAAGCACAACGAAGGCGATGGTATATTCTCCGGCTTCAAACCCACCTTGAACGATTTTTAGTTTTCCAATGAATCCACTTAATGGTGGAATCCCTGCTAATGATAATGTTGCAATGAAGAACATCCAGCCTAGTAATGGCTTGCTCGCAATTAAACCACTGAACTTACGTAAATTACTTGTACCGGTTACCGTGATGATGGCGCCAACTAAGAAAAATAGAGCACCTTTTATAATCATATCGTGGACTAAATAATAGACAGATCCTTCAACGGCATTCGGAGTGTTGGCCGCAATACCGAATAAAATCACTCCAACAGCTGTGATGATATTGTATATAATGATTTTTTTAATGTCCCAGTAAGCGATCGCACCAATTACACCAAAGATGATCGTCAGTGCTGCTAGCCAAGCCAATATTTGATGCGTGAATCCTGGTTCATGATAAAAGATAAGCGTATAAACTCGGGTAATAGAGTAAACGCCAACTTTTGTTAAGAGAGCACCAAACAATGCAGTTACGACAGATGGAGGAGCTTGGTACGATCCAGGAAGCCAGAAATATAATGGGAAGATCGCTCCTTTTAATCCAAAGATAATTAAAAAGAGGATAGCAATGACAGTAAGAAAGCCTGATTGCCCCATTTCGGCAATTTTCACACTTAAATCTGCCATGTTTAGCGTACCCGTTACTGCATATAGATAAGCAACAGCGATAACAAATAATGCCGATGAAATGACATTCACGAGAATATACTTAATGGACTCTCGTAATTGTGTTTTAGAGCTTCCAAGCACAATTAACATGTAGGAAGACATTAGCATCACTTCAAAGAAAACAAAGAGGTTAAACAGGTCTCCTGTAAAAAAAGCGCCTGATACACCTAAAATAAGAAATTGAACGCCAGGATAGAAGTAAAAACGCTCACGATCCTCTGAAATGGAATAAAAGGCAAATAACAAGGCGGTAAAGCCGATAATGCTAGTAGCTAATACAAGTAAGCTTGCATACATATCTGCTACTAAAACAATTCCATATGGAGGCTGCCAATTTCCGATCTCCAATGTTTGGATCCCGCTCGTGTGAACAGTTTGAACAACAATTGCTGCAATAACGACTCCAGTTAAAGCCGCTATCAGGCTAATCACCTTTTGAATTCGAATGTTTTTTTGAAAGAAGATTAAGATAATCCCCGTTAGTAATGGAATAAGTATTGGTAAAATTATCAGGTTATTCATATTGATCATTTCCCCTTAATTGATCCATATCATCTGTTCCAAGCTCTTGGTAGGAGCGGTATGCAAGAACGAGGAAAAATGATGTTACACCAAAGCTAATAACGATTGCAGTTAAGATAAGCGCCTGTGGTAGTGGATCAACATAGCTTGTTGCGTGCTCTCCAAGTAGGGGAGCAGCGCCTTTCTTTAAACCACCCATTGTTAAAATTAATAGGTGGGCACCGTGACTTAACAGTCCAGTACCAATAATGATTCTAAGTAAACTTTTAGAAAGCATTAGATAAACAGCAGCCGTAAACAAAACACCTACAACAAGTGACATTAATATCTCCATTATTCCGTCTCTCCAATCGTTTGAATAATGGTCATTGTGACACCAATAACAACTAAGTAAACACCAAGGTCAAATAAAACGGCAGTTGCCAATGCGGTTTTCCCTAGCAAAGGTAGCTGAACATAATCAAAGGTATGTGTAAGGAATGGAACATCAAAAAAGAATGAACCAACTCCAGTAAGTACAGCAATTAACAACCCTGTAGCCGTTAATTTTATATAATCCACCTGTAAGGTATTCACAACCGTTTTGATATCAAAAGCCAAAAGCATGAGGACAAATGCAGATGCAGTCATTAGTCCACCGATAAACCCTCCACCTGGAGTATAGTGTCCTGAAAAGAAGAGGTGTAAGGAATAAATGATAATGATAAACGCAACAACCTTTGTCACAGTCTGAAAAATCACATCATTTGTTTTTACATGTGTCTTTTTCACCCTTCTTCCCCCTTTCTTACTCGTAGACGAATCATACTGTAAATTCCTAATGCTGCAATACCGAGTACCGTGATTTCAAACAGTGTATCGAAGCCTCGGAAATCGACAAGAATGACGTTAACCATATTTTTCCCACCAGCGAGTTCATAGCTGTTTTCAATAAAGTAGGTTGAGATTGTTTCAGATACTCTTTGGCTATTTGCTGATAGTGCGAGTAACGTCACAATTGTTCCTACACCTAAAGAAATGATGAGATTTGTCAATTTAAAGCGTAGCATTTTTTCTTTTTTCTTAAACTCTGGTAAATGATAAAAGCAAAGTAAAAATAGGGCAACTGATACTGTTTCAACTAAAAGCTGGGTTAACGCTAAATCAGGTGCTCTAAATAAAACGAAAAATAAAGATAATGAGTAACCAACGGATCCAAGTGCAATGATGGCAGTTAGTCTCGATTTAGAGAATAAGACTGTAATGGTACCAATGACCATAACAGCGGCTAGTACTGCTTCGTAAATTCCAATCGGGGCTGTTCCTGCTAGTTGGAATTCAAACCCATCTGTGATAATAAGTGATGTAGCCAAAAGAATAATAAAGAATGTGAAAATATAGGCTAGATAATCTCGAATAAAGCCTGTCATATAAAACTTTGTTAAAGTTGACGACGATTTATCTAATGTAAATAAAGCTCGGTCATAGCCTTTATTTAACGTTAATTTTTCCGGTACTAACCCATATACTGAACGCCATTTACTTAAAGATAAGTAACCAACTACACCTAATGCAATAACGCCGAGTGTCATAAATAGCTCTAAATTAAAGCCATGCCATGGTGTGATATGAATGTGGAAATGCTTATCATCACCGAGAAGACTTGGGATAACAGAAGCCATCGCTGGTTCAATAATGGTATAGGCTAAAATATTTGGGAAGAAAAAGAATATGAACACAAGGGAAGCTAGAATGATAGGTGATATTAACATTCCAATTGGTGCTTCATGTGGCTTCTTTTTAAGTTTTTCCGGTTGGAATTTCCCAGTAAACGTTTTAAACACAATGACCATGCTATAAATGAATGTAAAGATACTTGCAACCCAAGCAATAATTGGGAAGAGTAGACCTAAAGCTTCTAAATTGAAGACGTCCATTTCAACGACACGGGTCATACTTGTAAAGAACATTTCTTTACTTAAAAAGCCGTTAAATGGTGGGAGACCTGCCATGGAAAAGGCTCCGATTATCGCGATTGTAAAGGTAATCGGCATGAAGCTCATAAGTCCACCTAGCTTACGGATATCTCTAGTACCTGTTTCATGATCAATGATACCGACCACCATAAAGAGACTTCCTTTAAAGGTCGCGTGATTGATTAGATGGAAGATTGCTGCTGTAGTTGCAACCGTATAAAAACCATCATCTATTGAATCAATCGCAATTGCTGCAGACCCAACTCCTAACATGGACATAATCATTCCTAATTGACTGACTGTTGAGAATGCAAGGATCCCTTTGAGGTCAGTTTGTTTAACTGCATTAAATGATCCCCAGAACATGGTGAAAATACCAAATGCCGATACAATCCAAAACCATTCAGGAGTACCTGAGAATATTGGGCTAAAACGAGCAACAATATAAATCCCGGCTTTAACCATCGTGGCCGAATGAAGATAAGCACTAACAGGTGTAGGAGCCTCCATCGCATCTGGAAGCCATATGTAAAAAGGGAATTGTGCTGATTTTGTAAATGCTCCAAATAGGATTAAGATTAACGCTGGAATAAATAATGCATGTTGTGTAATATCTGGAACTTGTGTAATGATTTCACGAATACTAAATGTATTGGTCATCATATACAGTAAGACAAATCCACCAAGCATTAAAAGACCACCAAAAATCGTGATAAGCATTGATTTCTGGGCACCGTAACGTGATTTCTCACGCGTATACCAATAGCCAATTAATAAAAAGGATGACAGGGAAGTGAGTTCCCAAAATGTATAGAGAACAATTAAGTTATCAGATAAAACAACTCCAAGCATTGCGCCCATAAACATTAAGAGGTACACATAGAACGTATTTAGCTGCTCCTTGTCTTTTGATAAATAATAGATTGAGTAAAGGACAACAAGAGCACCTATCCCGGTAATAAGTAATGCAAAGAGCAAACCTAAGCCATCAATGTAGGCCGTAAAGTTGATTCCTAAAGAAGGAATCCAATTCGCTGTCTTTGTTATTGTTTCTCCATGCATATTTGTTGAAACAAACTGAATGAAATAGGCAAAGAGTAAGACAGGTAACACGAGTACAAACCATCCTGTATGAATAGTGCGGAAATATTTATACAGAAATGGTACAAGTATGGCAAGTAGAAATGGTGAAATAATTGCCACATGTAAAAGCGACATCTTTTAACCTCCTAATTCTAAACTAAAGAAAATCCTCCAAACAAAGGTACGACTGAAACAATTTAGATGGTGTGAAACTTTTTTTAATAAGCTTAGTTCTAAAATTGAAATCAGGGTAGCTGACCTCTAAATAAGGGAACTTACTACCATATGTGCAGCCATTTTCTAATGAACATGAACGAATCAAATGTTAAAAAGCCACAGATTATAAGGAACCCTCTTTTTAATCACTGATTTTAGTATGTTCCAGAAGAGAGGCTGCTATGAAAATTGGTCGAGAAACCTCATTTCGAGTTCATATGAACATAAAAATGATAACAAATTTCTGCCTACTTGTATATTATTTATACCTTGAGAGCATCATAAAACTTGAGGTGATTCTATGCATGTAATAAAGTTTTTTGTTGCAGGGTGCATTTTTTCGTCCCTTTTTGGCGGTGCATGGTTAGTAAATGAAAAGCTAAAAAGAGAGTATGTTGATACGTTAACGTATGATGACTCTGTTCAGATAACTAATTTAAGTACGACTTTACAAATTCTTGAAGATTCAGCTGTATTTGAAAAATTTAAACCAAGAGAATATGTTAGAGTTGTAATGAGGTAACTCAGTTAGCTTGTTAAAAGAATGTAGATATACTGATCCGATCTGCATCGATCGTCGCTCTTTTGACAAGCTATCTATTTTTAGTAATTTTTCGAGTGATCAACACAGCCTTACGAAGCTTTTTTTACTTGTAGAACCGAGCTAAGAGAGACTTTGCTGAAATCTTATAGGTGAATCCCCACCCATCCTTCTACATTACATGCAAGTACTGAAGAAAAGCTTCATGTAATCTTTTCTTTTCCTTAATTAGGCTGTTAAAAACATCAATTGCTTCTTATTCAAAACCAAACTTCTCTTTAAAAAGACTCTGTGAAACCATGCCTTTTCATTTCCAAAAACCTCAAAAATTCACTACTAAACCTGAACAAAGTCTTCAAATAATAAATTGTCATTCGACAACATTTCAATTAAATGTAAACAACTTCTTGTCAAACATATTGCTCTACTTCATAATAATGTAGAAATGAAAATCAACTATTGGTGATGATAAGAATGAAAAATACTTATTTTACAAGTTACTTCCCCTTAATAACCATTCTTTTATTTAGTACTTCACTGTCAATTGCTACGGTGATGATGGCGATAGAATACCTACAATTATTAGGGATATTTAATGGGATGCTCGAGTTTTTTTCGCATAATGGGATTAAGCTGGCGCTGTTTGTTGTGTTTGCATTGTTTTATTTCATGGTCTTTTCTGCGTTAAAACTACTTGCAAATACTGTAACAGAATTATCGCTTTTATTCTTTTCGAAGGATATTGCAGGAGAAAATTTAACGAGAATAAGAGGTGGGTCGGTATTTTACTTAATTGGTGGAGCGTTGTCTTTACTTGCAGTTAAAATGCCTTCCATTATAGTCATTTTATTTCTTGTCTCAACACTAATCTATTTTGTTTATATTGTGTACAGGATTAGTCATTCATTAACATCTCTTTCGTTAATTGGTTTAGTTTTATTTAATGTTTTGTTTTGGTTTATTTTTATGTTAGGAACGTTGTATCTTTGTTTTAGGCTGTATAACAGTGTGATGGCAAGTTTACCTGTCTGAACAGGTGTAGAAAGTACATAGAGAAAATGTAAAAAAGGAGAACGCCACGTGTATTGTGGTGATTCTCCTTTTTACATAGGTTTCATTAAACTTTGTTGTTTGAATTAATTTCACTTTCCTTATAAGTAGGTTCTTTGAATGAAAAAGACTTCTGGTTGAAAGTTGGCTCACCGCCGCCTGGCGAACAAGCGAGCAACTGGAGCGGAATTCAACTAGACCGGACACTTGCTCAAAAGCGAAACTGATTTGATCAATGTTTCTTTAAGCATGTATGAAATTAATTCGTATTACTTAAGATAAAAATCTTTTTTTCATTTCTGGGGTTGGGATCATACATTCTTCTTTTTTACCAAACCACTTGTACCGATGTTTAGCTATATATGTGTAGATAGCATCACGGAATGGTTTTGGGAGGATTATAAACAGGTACAACAAGGACCATGCTCCACCCAAAGTTTTACAAACCATTAGAGCAGCAGTTGACTTTGTATATACTTTATTGTCCTTAACCATGACAAAGCTATTAAAATCCTTTGTTGGTAAGCGGTGCTTTTTCAATAAGTTTTGTCCCTCATCAGATTGAAGGGAAGCAAACTTAAATTGTTCATTTTTATCATACCGGATGACAAATTTCACTGTTTCATTGCAAAGGTTACAAATTCCATCGAAGAGAAGAATCGTATGAGCTGTGTTTGTCATTGCCTCCACCTCCGACTATTAGTCCATAATGTCTTTGAAAATTAGATTTTGAGGACCATATTTATGCAAGGAGCTTACATTTCCACCCTTGTCTTTTCCAATCCATATAGCAGCAGTATGAGAATCTGTTAAGCCAGCAAACCATAAATCCTTATAGTCATTAGATGTACCCGTTTTTCCTCCTACATACTCCTTTGACACATAGGCGCTGCGACCCGTACCACTCTTTACAACAGAAGCTAAAAGCTTTTTCATTTCATTATTAGTTGATTCCTTCCAAACACGGACAGGAGCTTCTTCCCATTGATAGAGTGTTTTCCCTTGTAAATCGGTTACCTTTGTTATCGCATGATTAGTAGTATAAATCCCATTGTTTCCGAAGGTTGAATAAGCGTTTGCTAGCTCTAATGGCGATACACCGTGATCAAAGCCACCTATAGCAGCTGTTAGTCGTTGGTCCTTTTGTGTAATTTTATGAAAATCAAACTTATTTAAATAGTCGAATCCTTTATCTATTCCAATCGTATCAAGCATACGAACAGCGGCAGTATTATAGGAATATTTAAAAGCTGTATCCAATGTTACAGTACCGTAATTTTTCTCATTATAGTTTTTAGGGCAATAATCTTTTGTACAGAACTCACTTGAATCTATTTTTGAATTAGCTGTTGCACCGGTAAGATCGATATAAGGAGCGTAATCTAAAAGTGGTTTAATCGTTGATCCTGGATGACGATAAGCTTGGTATGCGCGATTAAACGTAAATTTCTCGTAGTCTTTGCCCCCTGATAACGCAACTATCGTATGTGATTGATGATTGATAACAGCTGCAGCCCCTTGTGCATCACTTGCAGGAATATGCTTTAGGATAGATGCTTGTAATTTATTCTGAATATCTGTGTTCAAAGCAGTATGGACAATAACTCCTTGACTAATGATTTCATTTACACGTTTTGATAATAATTCTTCATTATCTTGTCCGTCAGCCTTTTTTTTAGCAAAGCCTTCTTGTTCGGCAATAAGCTCCTTTAGTTCCTGATGGACATATGTGACATAATCAGGATGTGTATCCATTTTGTCCTTTATTGAAAGAACGATTGGAAAGCTTTTTGCTTCCTGTGCTTCCTTAGTAGAAATAACACCATGTTCATGTAATGAATCAAGTAGTCGTTCTTGACGTTCTTTTGTTTGCTGAAAATTTTCCACAGGGTCATACATGGTTGGGTTATTAGGGATTGCACTAATGAACACGAGCTGGGCTAAATTTAACTCCTGGAGCTGTTTTTGGAAGAAATAGGTTGAGGCTGTTCCGATTCCATAGGTACCATGACTAAAATAGATAGCATTCAGATAGCTCTCAAGAATTTGTTCTTTTGTAAAGGTTTTTTCTAGCTGATAGGAATAAAGTAGCTCACTAAGTTTTCGATTATAGCTTTGTTCATGAGATAAATAGACATTTCTTGCTAGTTGCTGGGTAATGGTGCTACCGCCTTGTTCTACACTTTGATTCTGGGCATTAACCAACGCAGCACGCAGCATTCCCTCAGCATCGAAGCCAATGTGTTCAAAGAAACGCTGGTCCTCAGAAAGAACATAGAGATCTACAACAACTTTTGGAATGTCTTCATATTGAACATATACTCTATTTTGCTGACTAGAAATCATTTCAGAGATCAATCTGCCGTTATCGTCAAAAACATAGCTGTTCTGGGGTAATGCGACAGATTGAATCGGAATCTTTTCATCTAAGATGGTACCTAGCCCCTTAACTGCTTGGGATTCATTACCTGCAGCAATCCCCGATAGGATAAAAGCAGGTACCATAAGTAATACACACAACCAACCAAAAAAACTTTTCACACTTTCACTTTCTTTCTTTTTTTAGATTAGCACTGTTATATTGTACCTAATAATTTCGCAAAAGTAATAAAATGACAAAAAAAATCGTGGATTTCATCATTCATTTATAAAAAATAAGTACCTTATACATGAGAATGTATCGTGGGAAGTCTTAGACTGCGCTTTAGGTCCAGAAAATAAAAGACCAAAATGAACTCTTTTGATCCGTTTACTGCCTGTCCCTTTTTTTAACTACTAAGAACCTCTCTACTAAAAACGCACCAGGTAAGGAAATCGCCTTTAAAGAAAGGTTAATCTTAAAAAATAGTCAAGGGGGTTTTCATTATTTTAGCAAAAATGAAAGTTCTTTCACTAGCTACGATGATATAATAATAGAAACATATTTTAGAATTTATGGAAAGGAGGAACAGGATGAAGGTGAGTGAAAAAAATCAGTTGTTGTTCATTGACTTTGAATTTACAATGCCCGAGGGAAAAATGAAACATAAGGAGTTTTTTCCTGAAATTATTGAAGTAGGAATTGTATATGTGAAGGATACGGAAGTTAGTGAAACATATTCTTCGTTTGTTAAACCAGTTCATTTTCCAAAAGTAAGTGAGCGCTGTAAAAATTTCCTTAAGGTCTCTCAAGAGAACATTGATGCTGGCATTACCTTCAAAGAGTTTGTTCGAATTTTATCAGATTATAGAGGGAAGTCGAAGTCACCTATTACTGTTATTACTTGGGGAAATATGGATATGAAAGTTCTGCGTCAGAATTGTCAAAGGAATGGAGAGGTGTTTCCTTTCGAAACGTCAGAATTCCGCGATCTTTCAATGGAGTATAAACGATTCTTTGGAGACAGAAATCAAACAGGCTTATGGAAAGCTGTTGAAGATTATGGAAAAAAAGGAACGGGTAAGCATCATCGTGCATTAGACGATGCCATGACAACTTATCACATATTTAAGCTGGTTGAAGAGGATAAAAGATACTTACAAAAACCAAGCCCACCTACTATTGGAGACCGTATAGACTTGACACAGGTATTAAAAAATTATGCCACATGACAGTTTATTAATATGCCTTTACTAAATAACAATAGGTCTTAATGACCTTAGAATTTCATTAACATAGTCATCATTCACACGACTAATCCTGGTGAGAAAGAATCTAAAATATTTAGCCATGTTATAGTGTGAACGTTATCCTATTGTTATTTAGTAAGAATTCTATACAGCTCTATAAGGTGGGGAAGTAATCTTTTTCTAGTTCTGCTAACTTCTCTAATGAAGCCTGCGCCCATGGAGTGGCATCTGCCTCTAATTTTGCTTTCATTGTTTTTAAAGCTAGCTTCAATGAGTCAGCATAGACTGGTACTTCATCATGATATTCTTTCACCATTTGCTTCGGAATATTTGTTTGTTCTTGATATGCCAATGCGCGTCGTTCATGGAAAAACTGGACATCGACTTGCTTTGGATTATGTAAGTCTCCCTGTTGGGGATGGTTTAGAACAGCCTTTACCTTCACTAAATAATGGGCAGGTTTTACATCTGTAATTTCTCCAATATATTTACCAGTCTTATAAATACCTGTCACGATCTCTCCGACTTTTCTTTCCTGCATCATAATCACCTTCTTATAATCTTTAGCTTTATAGTATCATGTAGAGAATTTCATGACATCTATGAACTTTTGTGACAATTAGAATAGAACGTCTAGTGTTGCCTGAAAAAACTTGCTATAGTTAGGAAAGAATCATTTATTAGTAAAGAAACACATGTAGGGTTTGACGATAATCTATATGATAAACATGTCCTAGAAAAGGTGTGTGAAAATGGAACATTTTATTCAAATAATGGGGTTGTTTTTATATTTTCCTGAGGATAAAAAGGAGTATATTCCAGCAGCCATTACGATGCTTGTTTTTTTTGTAGCTGCAGTATTTGTTTTTATGTTTATTGTGAAGCAATCAAAAAAAGAAGCAACAGAAGTTGAAAAGCAAATGAAGGTAAAAACTGGGGACAAGCATAAAAGCAACGAGTAAACTGAATAAAGAAGGCTCAAATCGTGAAAAATATCCTTAGTTAGATTAAAGTGAGGGGTTTAGATGAAACGAACTTGGGTCTTTTTTTTAGTAATATCGTTTATGCTTTCAGGGTGCATGGAAGAAGAGATTACGAAGATGGATGTTGAGATGTTCAACGCAAGTGGGGATTCACTTGGCACCATTAAAATAGGCGAACAAGCAGAAGGGCTTGAATTGGAGGTTCTGTTAGAGGGTCTTCCAGAAGGGGAGCATGGCTTACACATTCATGAGAATGCAACGTGTGAACCACCAGATTTTAAGAGTGCTGGAAATCATTTTAATCCTGATGAGGCGATGCATGGATTGTTACATCCAGAGGGGGCACATGCAGGTGATTTACCAAACATTATTGTGGAAGGTGGAAAAGCTGATGCTCAGCTAATGGCACCTCAGTTGACGTTGAAGGATGGTAAGAAAAACTCCCTCTTACGAAATGAAGGGACAACCATCATCATAACGGAAATGAAAGATGATGGTATGACTCAGCCTTCGGGTGATTCTGGAAATCGTATTGCTTGTGGAGAAATTACTGAAAAAGAGGCAAAACGTGAAGAGAAAAAGGAAGTAACACCAGCAGAGGAAGAATAAAAACAAATAAAACTGGGTAGCTAATAGCTACCCAGTTTTATTGTGCTCTAAGTCTTTGCCATTAATCGGTTCATCACCTATAAAATAAGGAAGAGTAATGGTCGCTACTGTTCCTTTGTGGAGTTCACTTTTGTAATGGATATGGCCATTATGATTTTTTAGGATGGAATAGGTAACGGTTAAGCCTAGTCCTGTTCCCCGTTCCTTTAACGTATAATAGGGTTCACCCAATCTAGCAAGTTGCTCATGGGACATGCCTTGTCCGTTATCAGATATTCTTATTTGAATAGTCTCATCTATAGCCTCTGCATCAATTGTAACTACTCCACCTAAATCTGGAACTGCTTCAATGGAATTCTTTATTACATTAATAAATACCTGTTTTAGCTTTGTTTTGTCACCGAGAACAAAAAGGTGATCATCTGTATGACAAACAAACTGAACAGATTTTAAATTTGCATAGGAAGACATTAATGTCGAAAGATCATTGAGTAAAAGTGATAATGGGATCCGTTCCTTTGTAAGATATTGTTGCCCAGCTAAACTTAAATAATCAGTAATGATTGACTGGGCTCGATCTAATTCTGTCATTATGAGATCAGCATATTCTTTCTTTTTGTCAGGGGGAAGTTCTTTGGAAACTCCCATTAGTTGAATAAATCCTCTTACCACGGTTAGGGGGTTTCGCACCTCATGAGCTACACTTGCTGCGAGCTCACTAACTATTTTTAATTTCTCTGTTTTCAAAATCTCTTTTCTAAACATTGAATTTTCCTTCATATATTCAATGAGATAGATTGCAATGTATAAGGTAAGCATTAATATACCGACGGAGATCCCAAGAATAGCATAATCAAGTAAAGTAACAGGTAGTAATTTGAGCAAATCAACCATCATATAGCCAAAGTAGGTTAATAAAAGCAATGAAACACCATAGAGACTAGAAGCTAAAAGCTTTCCTTTTTTATTTTTTCGGTGCCATTTCTTGGTGAAGGCACATGATAATAGTGAACAACAAAGTAGGTATAAGAAATAATAAAGCCAATGTAATTCCAGTGGATGAATGAGATATAAGATTGATGTTGATAGGGTAATTAAACCAGAAATATATCCAGCATATGTAAAGCTTATAAAAAGGGGAATGGCTTGAAGGTTAAAAAAAACACTGTCAACCATTTCAATCGGAAAACAAATACATAGCAATGAAGAGATGCTAGCACTAATGGTGATAATTCCTTTATTTGGTCTAAGTACATGAGAATGGTCGTTACTTAGCCAAAAAACATGGTAACTCATAATTGGAAAAATAATAAATGATAATTGTAGAATAATATCTTTTAATAAGTCCATAAACTGATCACCTTAGTATGATTAGATTTCCCTAATTATACCACCTATTTAATCGAATATGTCCTAATTTTCAAAAAAACAGTGACAAAATTTAGGTATAAAGTCTGGTTTTTTGTAAAAAAATATGCTTAGTTATTAGGCTCAATTTGTTTTTACTATATTTTTTGCTGTGTTCATGGTGAAGTTCGCTCTATGTAGATTGGAGTGAAAGGCAGAAGTCTCCTGGACCGCCCCAGAGGAAAGTGGATACCTGTGATGGAAAACAGATACAGCGCCTTATTTTAAGAATAGGTCACCATCATCCGTAATATCCTTCCTAGTAAGCAGGGAAGAGAGGAGAAGAGAAGCACTCCTTTATTAGTGAGAAAAATACTTGTATTAGGAGATTTTACCAAACAAACATTCATAAGAAAATAGCTAAAATAAACAGAATGGAAACTAAGAGAATAAATACTCTTATTCCATTCTGTTAAGGTGTTAGGGAGCTATCAATCTTTCAATGCTGTAACAAGTCTTATTAGTCCTTGATGAAGAGTTTCCTTTGGACATGCTATATTCATTCTTAAAAATCCTGCTCCATTTTGACCGAATTTAGATCCAGGCTCTAAAGCAAGCTGCCCTTTATGTAACAAGAGTTTTTTTAGCTCATCATCTGTTTTGTTAAAGGAACGTACGTCTAGCCATAGAAGGTAAGTGGATTCGGGATCCATTACTCTAATTTGAGGAAGATGCTCACCTAGGTATTCTTTTACGATTGTTACATTTTCCTCTAAGTACACAATGAGCTCATCAAGCCAGGCTTCCCCGTGACGATATGCAGCTTCCATTGCTTCCGTACCGAGGGTGTTCAAGGTCATTAATCCATAGAGTTGCTGAGCTTCTATATATTTTTTCTTTAAGCTTTCATCCGGTATAAGAAGGACAGAGGCTTGAAGACCTGCAAGATTAAAGGTCTTACTTGGTGCTATGCATGTAATAGTATTCCTAGCAATATCCTCCCTAAGTGAGGCAATTGGTGTATACTCATGTTGAAAAAGGAGAAGATCGGAATGGATATCATCCGATATAAGTAAAACATGATGTTTTAAGCAGAGCTCACCTATTTGAAGTAGTTCATCCTTTGACCATACCCTACCACCAGGGTTATGAGGATTACAAAGGATAAACATTGTCGTTTCAGGCTTAGAGAGCTTAGTTTCAAGATCTTCAAAATCAATTTCAAAACGATGTTGTTCAGTGAGGTGTAACTTATTATATAGAACATCTCGTTTATGTTTTTTAGCCATCTCAAAAAAAGGATAGTAAACAGGAGATTGGACAACGATCTTGTCGGTTGGATCTGTATAAGCAGAAATAGCTAAACTAAGTGCTGTGACAATTCCTGGACTGTATGTCATCCATCTTGAATCTACCTTCCAATGGTGACGTTTTTCTACCCAATGAATAATGGCTTCCTCCATGCTCTTTCCAGGCATTGTATAGCCGAAAATTCCATGATCAATACGTGCGTGTAAGGCGTTTATCACCTCTTCAGGGGCTTTAAAATCCATGTCAGCCACCCACATTGGCAAGACATCATCAACACCAAAAAGTTTCTTTGAATAGTCCCATTTAACAGAACTTGTGTTTTTTCTGTTTATTAGTTGATCAAAACGACTCATTCCATCACCTCATTGTTTTCATTTTCTCCTTCTATCATAAATGTGTTACAATAACAGTGCAAAAAATAAGATAACTAAAAAGGTGACAAAATGGAAGCGCAGCAAACAAATCTTTTAATAATGGAAGAATTATTAAAATGGGATCCACTCGGTTATGGTGTAGGAAGTTATGAAACGGAAGTAGTAGATGTGCTACAGGCCGTTCATATGTACGATACAGCTATAAAGCTCGCTCGTAAAACACAGGAGATCTATGAATTCTCATTCGAAGAAATGATTCCTCTTTCAGAATGTGAGAAGATGGCCAAGAAACTTCTAGAGATAAAAAATTCAGCAAGTAGCTGTGAGATATAGGAAAAGGCAAAATGTCTGTTGAACATTTTGCCTTTTTTCCTGTTTAAGAAACATAAAATGCCTTGATGTGGGCCTAAGCGCTGACCGAGTCACTTTACCTTTTCTTATACTATTGTGCCTGAGATAAAAATGTCACAATTTTTTCTGTTACATGCTCTGGTCTTTCTTCTGGAACAAGGTGACCTGTGTTTTGGAACGAAAAGAAGGTAGAGTTCGGTAAGTCCTTTTTTAGACGATGTCCGATTGGGACAGGTACCACTTTGTCTTCATTCCCCCAGATGAGTAAGCTAGGCTGTTCAATTTGTTTTAACTCCTCAGGTGGTAAATCCCCTTCATGATCACGAATCATGCGATTTAATGCTCTGAAGATTTTATCATCTAGAAAGGGGGCCATATAGCCATCCATCATCTCTTGATCAATCAGTGTTCGATCGTGTACAACATTATATAAATTTTTTAATATCCCCTGGCTAGCTAACCAATGTTTAATACAAAGATAGAAATATGGTACATAAGAGCCGAATTTCAAGCTAGGATGAACGCCTTTCATATAGCCTGAGCTGCAAAGTAAAATGACTTTTTGGAAGAGATCTGGTCTTTGTTTTGCTGCATTTAAGGAAACTTGTCCCCCCATTGAATGTCCAACGAGAAATGCTTTCTTTATCTGTAAAGCTTCTATTAATTGGATAACTACTTTCGCCATATTTGTATAGGAATGAACAAATTTAGTGGATTTTTCTGTTTTTCCAAAAGGCGGTAGATCAATGGTAATAATGGTATAATCTTTCTCTAATAAAGGAATAATTTTTCTGTAGCAAAAGCTAGAGGATAAAAAACCATGAATCAAAACAAGTGTCGGTTTTCCTTTTTCCTTTTCGTATACTTCATAGTGAACGTTCACGCCAAGAATGTTCATGGTGCTACAATAGTAATGACTCCTATCCATAAGCATTCACTCCATTTTTACTCTATATATAAGTTGGTTGTTATGATAGAATATCTCCTTGAAAATCTGTTGCGTCTCAAATTCTTTAAACGTTGTGAAATCTTGAGGATTTATATATGAAATTTAAAGAAACTTCTTGTTAATTTGATTGAGAGTTGAGTACAGATTTTAAAAGGTTTATTCTATTTTTTCCGAAATACATGATATCACTCATGTAAAATCTACCCGTATTTCTTTTTCTAAAACATAGGAAAAACAAGCAACTAGATGGTATAATTATCAGAAGATTTGAAAAGTAGGAGTGTTACCAATGAAATTAACAGAAAAAGAAGTGGAAATATTAGAGATTCTCGAGGATAATTGTCGTCTTTCTCCTGACTATATCGCCAAAATGGTTGATTTAACTGAGTCAGAAACCAATACTATTATTAAAAACCTTGAAGAGCAAAGAATCATTGTTGATTACACAACACAGGTAAACTGGCGCAAGGTTGATGGTCATGAAGGTGTAAAGGCAATGATTGATGTAAAGGTTCAGCCAAAACGTGGTGTTGGCTTTGATGATATTGCAAGTCGGATTTATCGATTTAATGAAGTCAAATCAGTTTATTTAATGTCAGGTGCTTACGATTTATCTGTCATCATCGAAGGAAAAACAATGTCTGATGTTGCACAATTTGTGTCCGATAAGCTGTCTACCTTAGATTCTGTCCTATCGACTACAACTCATTTTATTCTCAAAAAATATAAGCATGATGGAACCATTTTTGATCAAGATGATGAGGATAAGAGAATTGTGGTGTCTCCATGATTGAACCATCTCACTATTTATCCGAAACAGTAAAAGGGTTAAAGCCATCTGGGATTCGGAAGTTTTTTGATTTAGCTGCAAGTATGGAAGGTGTCATATCTCTTGGTGTGGGTGAGCCTGATTTTGTTACACCATGGGCAGTTCGAGAAGCATCGATTTTGTCTTTAGAGCAGGGGCATACTTCTTATACTGCAAATGCAGGGCTTTTAGAATTACGAGAAGTAATTAGCGATTATTTATTGAAGGTCTCAAAACAATCCTACAATCCTAAAGAAGAAATTCTTGTAACAGTTGGTGCCAGTCAAGCACTTGATGTAGCACTTAGAGCTATTGTTAATCCAGGTGATGAAGTGATTGTTATTGAACCAAGCTTTGTTTCCTATGCTTCCCTCGTTTCCTTAGCAGGGGGAACTCCTATAAGTTTACAAACAGAAGGGGATATGGAGTTCAAGCTGCAGCCAAAGGAACTAGAAAAAGTGATTACAGACAAGACTAAAGCCATTATCCTATGCTCACCTAGTAATCCGACAGGAACTGTATTAGATAAGGAAGAGCTTGAAGGAATTGCTGAAATAATTGAAAAACATGATTTACTCGTTATCTCCGATGAAATCTATGCGGAGCTCACATATGATCGTGACTATACAAGCTTTGTCTCAATTGAAGGCATGAGAGAAAGGACCATCCTTGTATCTGGTTTTTCAAAAGGGTTTGCGATGACTGGTTGGAGATTAGGATATATAGCGGCACAGCCTGAGTTTTTAGGCGCAATGTTAAAAATTCATCAGTATTCAATGATGTGTGCTCCAACTATGGCGCAGTATGCTGCAATTGAAGCAATGAAAAATGGCCAGGAAGATGTTTATTTTATGAAAAAAAGCTACAGACAGCGTCGAAACTTATTTGTAAATGCTTTAAATGAAATGGGTTTAACCTGCCATGTACCTGGGGGAGCTTTTTACGTATTCCCTTCAATTAAAGCGACAAACTTAACGTCGGAAGAATTTGCTGAACAATTGCTTATAGAAGAAAAGGTTGCTGTAGTTCCAGGGAATGTATTTGGAGATAGTGGTGAAGGCTATATTCGTTGTTCATACGCATCATCATTAGAACAATTACAGGAAGCCTTAAAACGAATGCAGAGATTTATTGAGAAAAGAGTATAAAAAGAGTATAAAAAAAGGCTGACCATTTAAATGGTCAGCTATTATAGAGAAAACAAAAGGGGGAATACTAGAAAGCCTTATGCTTGTATGATTCCCTCTTTTGTTGAAATTTAAACCTATCTTGTTAAAGGAAAATATTTTTCCTGTGATTGACACTTATTATCCTAAGGCAATCATATAAATCTTCCTTGGTTGATAGGTTATTTTGCTTAAGATAGGCATACTAAAGAGGAAGAGAGTATGACAAATGTGGTTGGTTTCGGGCGGTTTTCGATAAGTGATCGTTATTACAACCTTTGTAAAATACTTAAACTTATGATATAATTTTTTATTGCGTATAATTGGACATATAATTATAAGAAAATAGGAGTGTTATTTATGACAACAAATTACGAAATTGGCAGTGTTCA
This sequence comes from Bacillus weihaiensis, assembly GCF_001889165.1. Lineage (GTDB taxonomy): Bacteria > Bacillota > Bacilli > Bacillales > Bacillaceae > Metabacillus > Metabacillus weihaiensis. Next base: position 736,099 of record NZ_CP016020.1, read on the forward strand.
TACAGGAAAAGTTACGGGAATTCAACCTTACGGAGCGTTCGTTGCATTAGATGGAGAAACTCAAGGATTAGTTCATATCTCTGAAATCACTCACGGATTCGTTAAAGATGTTAACGAACATTTAAACATTAATGATGAAGTACAAGTAAAAGTACTTTCTATCGATGAGAAGTCTGGAAAAATTAGCTTATCTATCCGTGCAACTCAAGAAGCACCAGTAGAAGAAAAGAAAGAGTCTGCGCCAAGAAAACCTAAAAAGCGTCAAGCAACTGTAAAAACAGAAACTGAAACTCCACAAGGTTTCAACACGTTAAAAGATAAGCTTGAAGAGTGGATTGAGCAATCTAAAAAAGAAGAAGTTAAAAAATAATTTTCTAGCATGAGGAAGATGAGCATAATAGCTCATTTTGGACTGTAGACAAACTCGGATAATAATCGGGCTTGTCTACAGTCTTTTTATTTTGGCTTCAGTTGAAGGGGGCTGTTGATTTTCATTCTAGACCGCTTTGCTTTCTGTGGGGATTTGCGGACTACTTCCGTATTTTCGAATTTGCATGATTTATTTTCGTTTCTCTCACTTTATTCACTAATTTGACCGGATTATTTTCGCTTTTTCATCATATATTTTCGAAATTGAGTCATTTATTAAGAAGAAAACGATAAATTTCGACAAGTACACGCCCCCGCGGAAGGGGCGGACTTTTCCTCTTCTTCAAGGATTTGCTCAATTTGTAAAGCGAGTTGACGATATTGGTCATCTAAACTATTTTCGTATTTTTCTGTCGCTTTTCTCCAAACAAATGTATATTGATTTGCATTTGCTTCTATCTTAGTCCCATCAACAAAATAGTGCTCCAGCTTTACCAATCCTTTTTCACGTAGTAACTCTACAATTGAAAAGAAGACTTGATAGATAATGTCTTTCATACGGTCAGATCGAAACCGATTGATCGTTCGAAAATCAGGAGTTTGACTATCCGATTTTTTTGTTGTTTAATTATTCTTTAAAAAAGACTGTTTTCGTAGGGGTTTTACTTCTATAAATACAATTTTAGATCGATAGTGGAATGGAGCGTAAGACACATGACTCCTGCGGGAAGTGAGGAAAGGCTGAGACCCCACAGCCGCAGCGAGGAGGATCAGCTTCCTCCCCGCGGAAAGCAAGTGACTGGAGCGCAATGGAACGTCCCGGTTTTTACGTTAACTGAATTAAAAAGATAAAAGTATGAAAAAAGGCTAACCCAAGGTCTAAAATCTAGACTTTTGGGTCAGCCTCTTTTTTAACGAGTAATTAATTAATACAGAGATATTATCGCGCTTCAGGTCTTGGTTCTCTTGCAACTTCTTCAGAAGGTTTAAATAATAATCCTAAATTAATTAAACCTGCGATTCCAACTAGGCCATAAATAATTCTAGATAATGCAGAATCTTGTCCACCGAAGATTGCTGCAACTAGGTCAAATTGGAAAAATCCGATTAACCCCCAGTTGATTGCTCCTATTATTGTAAGTACAAGTGCTATACGTTGAATTCCGCTCATTGTACTACCTCCTTAGTTAATAACTACGCTATTATTTTGTTTCAAATAGAAAAAACTATTCAATAAAAATTTCTTTTAAAAGCACTTTTCTTTACAAGTTATTCTTCCATCTACATAATCTATAGATGGAGGCGATAACTATGGAAAAGTTTACATACTACAATCCAACTAAATTAATTTTCGGTAAAGGTCAATTAGAACAATTGAAAAATGAGGTACCTCAATACGGAAAAAAAGTTCTTCTAGTTTATGGTGGGGGAAGTATTAAAAGAAACGGTCTCTATGATGAAGTAGTAAAAACATTAAATGAATTAGATACAGAGCTATTTGAATTATCGGGTGTAGAACCAAATCCACGTCTTACTACTGTTCAACGTGGAGTGGAAATTTGTAAAGAACAAGGTATCGACTTTATTTTAGCTGTTGGTGGAGGAAGCGTTATTGATTGCACGAAGGCAATTGCTGCTGGTGCTAAATATGATGGCGATGCTTGGGATATTGTAACAAAAAAACATATTCCTTTAGAGGCATTACCTTTTGGAACCGTTTTGACTCTAGCTGCTACGGGTTCAGAAATGAATGCAGGATCAGTAATTACGAATTGGGAAACAAATGAAAAATATGGGTGGGGAAGTCCTGCTACATTCCCTAAATTTTCAATATTAGATCCTGTTAATACCTTCAGTGTGCCAAAGGATCATACGGTATATGGGATGGTTGATATGATGTCACATGTATTTGAGCAATACTTCCATCATACAACAAACACACCATTACAGGATCGTTTTTGCGAATCCTTGCTAAAAACAGTCATTGATACTGCACCAAAGCTACTTGAAGATCTTGAGAACTATGAGCTTCGTGAAACGATTCTTTATTCTGGAACGATCGCTCTAAACGGTCAACTACAAATGGGATATCGCGGGGATTGGGCAAGTCACAATATTGAGCATGCTGTCTCAGCTGTTTATGATATTCCACATGCAGGCGGACTGGCGATCATTTTCCCTAACTGGATGAAGCATAATTTAAACGAGAACATCACTCGCTTTGTTCAGCTTGCTGTAAATGTCTTTGATGTTGATCCAACGAATAAAGATGATCAAACAATTGCTTTAGAAGGAATTGAAAGGCTTAGAGAATTCTGGAGTAGTATTGGAGCACCAAGTCGTTTGAAGGATTACGATATTACGGATGAAAAAATTGATCTTATGGCTGACAAAGCAATGGTTAACGGACCATTCGGTAACTTTAAGAAATTAGAAAAAGAAGACGTAGTAGCAATTTTAACTGCGTCATTATAAGAAAGAGGTTGCACGGGTTTTGACAAAAATCCGTGCTTTCTTTTGTTGTCCCACAATTTTAAAAATATCTCCTAATTGAATACGCTTACAATAAGAACTTTGCTTGATTTACTTGGTTACTTTAGATAAAGTGATAATAGCTGTAAATTACGATTATGGAGGAGAGAGACGATGACACATGTACGTTTTGATTATTCAAATGCTTTATCATTTTTTAACGAACATGAAATTACATACTTACGTGACTTTGTAAAGGTTGCACACCATTCAATTCATGAACAAACAGGTGCAGGTAGTGACTTCCTTGGATGGGTTGATTTACCAAAGAATTACGATAAAGAAGAATTTTCACGCATTCAAAAAAGCGCAGAGAAAATTAAATCAGATTCTGAGGTGCTTCTAGTAATTGGTATCGGTGGTTCTTACTTAGGTGCTAGAGCAGCAATTGAAATGCTAAATCATTCTTTTTATAACGCATTATCAAAAGAACAACGACAAACACCACAAGTGATCTTTGTTGGAAACAACATTAGTTCTACATACATGAAAGACTTACATGACTTATTAGAGGGTAAAGACTTCTCAATTAATGTTATTTCCAAATCAGGTACAACAACAGAGCCTGCTCTAGCCTTCCGTATTTTCCGCAAGCTACTTGAAGAAAAGTATGGTAAGGAAGAAGCAAAACAACGTATTTATGCAACGACAGATAAATCACGTGGTGCATTGAAAACTCTTGCTACTGAAGAAGGCTACGAATCATTCATTATTCCAGATGATGTTGGTGGACGTTATTCTGTTTTAACTGCTGTTGGATTACTACCAATTGCGGTGACAGGTGTTGATATCGAAGCCATGATGAAAGGTGCCCAAGCGGCAAGCGAGGACTTCGGGAATTCTGAGCTAGAAGAAAATATAGCGTACCAATATGCAGCTGTTCGTAATGTTCTTTATAATAAAGGAAAAACAATTGAAATGTTAATTAATTACGAACCAGGCTTACAATACTTCGCTGAATGGTGGAAGCAGTTATTTGGAGAAAGTGAAGGGAAAGATCAAAAAGGTATTTATCCTTCTTCTGCAAACTTCTCCACTGACCTACATTCTTTAGGTCAATATGTACAAGAAGGACGTCGTGATATCTTTGAGACCGTTATCAATGTCGAAACTCCGCGTCATGAACTTTTTGTTGAAGAAGAAGCAAGTGATTTGGATGGTCTAAATTATTTAACTGGTAAATCAGTTGATTTCGTAAATAAAAAAGCATTCCAAGGAACGATGCTTGCACATACTGACGGTGGTGTGCCTAACCTAGTTGTTACAATTCCAGAGATGGACGCTTACACATTTGGTTACTTAGTCTATTTCTTTGAAAAAGCATGTGCCATGAGCGGTTATCTATTAGGAGTTAATCCATTTGACCAACCAGGCGTTGAAGCATATAAAGTAAATATGTTTGCATTACTTGGGAAGCCTGGCTTTGAAGAGAAAAAAGCCGAGCTTGAAAAACGCTTAGAGAAGTAATGAAATAAACCATACCTATTATAAGGAATGGTCAGTTGTAAACAAAAGGGGTTTGGAATGGCGACATTCCGAACCCTTTTTGTAATTTTATGCTGTTTCTATCAATCGATTAGCCATACGAAATCAGAGACATTTGAAAGGATTTAATGAGACGTCACATCCTTTTAGCAATAGGATAAAGACCAATTAAACAGTAGCTCAGCCAATTTCTTACATCTGACCAACTCTGCTTCTATATGCTTGTACTCTCTAAAGCATGTTCTTTTTGTATTTAGGACAAGCTATTAAAAAAGGAGGGAATGGATAATGATTGAGGTTCCGTCTAGTATAGAAAATAAATCTTTTCAATTATATTTCTTAGAGCAAAAGCTAAAGCCGCTCGGATATGTAATAGGTGGGAATTGGGATTATGATCATGGTTCATTTGATTATCGTATTGATTCAGAGGTTGGATATCAGTTTCTAAGAGTTCCGTTTACAGCGGTCGATGGACAGCTAGATGCACATAACGCGACTGTAGAACTTGGTAGACCGTTCTTATTATCACACAAGTATCAGATTGGTTTAGATGACCATGTTCATATTGGTAACTTTAGCGCGTCCTTTGATCAGTTCCAAGAGCCGCAAGATAAGGATGCATCTTTCCCTGAGAAATATATTGATTTAGGCAAGGCATTAGTGAAGGAATTAGAAGCAGAGCTAGTATAAGAACTACTTCGGTGGATAAGCAAGACTTTCCGTGACAGTACGATAAAAAAGCTAGTAAACTAAACGAACCAAACGAGGCTGGGACAACACAAAGAGCCACGCACCCTCTGAGCAAAACTATTGTATGCACTTGATAAACCAGTTCGTGCATAGAGTTGTTTTCGATAAGGTGTCAGGCACTTCTGTTCCAGCCTCTAATAAGTGTAAGGACCCATTCATAACAAACAGTTTAATGTGTAAAGACAATTAAAGAATCTTCCGCGTTTATCTTATAGGAGAGTGGCGGATTCACCTTTGTTTGTTCTCCTCGTTTTATGCCAATTAGGATACATTCCTGATCAAGTAGTATGTGACTAGCATCCCTAAATGATTTTCCAATAATGGACTCTGATACAGGAAGAATTTGAAATAAGTTGCCGCTTGCAGGATTCAATTCAGAGAAGAAATGCGACAGTCCGTTTTTAGCAAGATAGCTACTCATAATAAAGTGACTTGCTAATTTATATGTCTTAATAACCTCATCTGCACCTGCCCTACTTGCATTGTTGGCTTGTTGTTCTGTTAAAAGCTCAATGACGCAATATAACTGTGGATTCATCCCCTTCAGGGAAAGCAGCACTAAAATTGAATGCATATCTGCCTCTTGCTCATTCTTATGTTGATCTGCTGTAATAATCGCTGCATCTGCTTTGGAGATATTTGCTTTCTGTAGAGTGTGATCATTTGCAGGATTCCCACGAATAAAATGCACGTTCTCAATGAGTGGTGATTCTTTTAATGATTCATCTATTAAGACGATTTGCTTATAGGGTTTTACACACTTGAGAGATTCAATCATTTCATTTGCTTTTTCATTCCATCCAATTAGGACGACATGGTTTTGACCGGAAAAAGAAACAAGCCCCTCTAAATATCTATGTTGCTTCCGTATGGCAGCTGCTGAAATGCTAGCAAAGTAGGCTGTAACAAAGCTGGCTCCAGCTAAGATCATCACCATAGCAAGAGTCCTCCCAAAATAGGTTTGTGGAACATAATCACCGAATCCTACTGTAGAAACGGTAACTAATGCCCACCAGATTCCATCAAAGGTTGTGGGGAATTCCTTCGGTTCCACTAAAGAGATAAGTTCTCCAGATACAAGGATTATAAACATGACAATAATGGTTATCCGAAGGTGAACAGGCCACCTTAGCCATTGTGTAATTGTTTTATTTGTCTTTGCCATTTCCATCATCATCCTTCTTGGCAGGTAAAAAAGAGAGCACTTCTTTTACGATAGTGTTTATTTTATTTGTGACAATTTCTTTTCCGTAAGCTTGGATTGCCTTTTCAATCACTTGAATGGTTTCTTCTTGGAATTCAATTAGCTCAGAATCATCCTCCGATTCGTTATAGAGTTCAATAAAAGCGTCCAAGCCCTCGTTCATCCTATCTATCGCTTCACTCAATGCCTTCTTTTCTTGATCGTTTACCTTCAAAATACCACCCTCAAATAAACGCCTTTTTCCCTAGTATGTACAATTGTTGTTTCAGCTTGCGGATTTTTCCATAACAATATTTGTTGGAAAAATTTTTTTATCTACTAGAACAAATTGAGTTGTTTAAACTAACGATAAGAATGTAAGGAGGAGAATACACATGTTTTTCCATCCACTGGATTTTTTAATCATTATTGCATTTGGGTTATCACTCTGGGCCCAATTCAAAGTAAAAGGAAATTTTCAAAAATATTCACAAGTTCCTGCTTCCTCACATATGCAAGGTGCTGAGATAGCTAGAAGGCTCTTAGATCAAAATGGATTATATGATGTGAAGGTTGAACATATAAGAGGAGCTCTTACAGATCACTATGATCCTCTCAAGAGAGCGGTCAGGTTGTCGGATACCGTTCATTCACATGCTTCAATTGCAGCTATTTCAGTCGCTGCTCATGAGGTCGGTCATGCTATACAGCATAGTGAAGCGTATGGGGCACTTGTTTTAAGACATAAACTTTTTCCTATTGTTAATTTTACTTCTAGCATCGCTCCCTTTCTTTTAATCGGAGGCTTTTTATTAGGTAGTTTAAATTTGTTAGGGCTAGGAATTATTTTTTTCTCGGCTGTTGTTGCTTTTCAGCTCATCACGTTACCTGTAGAGTTTAACGCTAGTAGTAGAGCTAGACAGCTTATGATTTCTGAAGGAATGATTTCAAATCAGGAAGAAACAGGTGTAAAGAAGGTACTGAATGCAGCCGCACTAACCTATGTAGCAGCAGCTTTATTATCTTTGCTCCAACTGTTAAAATTCGTCGCGATTTTTTCACAAGGTAATCGCGAATAGGTGATGAAGAGAAAGTGGGTTGATTATCAGCATAGTCTTGTAGAATTCGGAGTTAGTTTCAACTTCACTTTTTTAAAGTCATACAGGGGGAGTTTCGTGCTGTTTTTTTCTGAGGAAAAAGTAGTTGTTTCTATTTAAGATAGGTGATAAGTCATAGTTTAATTTTGTGCTTGTAAACAAATTGACTTGTACGTGTTCACTCTTAAGAGAAAGAAAACTGTGAAGTAACCCTACTTTGCAGTTTTCTTTGGCATATTTCACTTTTACTATTCAGAAATTAGTTAATCTAAAATACCTATTTAATCAACGAGTGGAACACTTTCTGTTCTAAGGAATAGTGAACACAGAAAATAGTAAGACAACCGTATTCTATGATAATGTAAATACAACTATTAATTTTGAACCACAGCGATGCTAAATTTGTCGTAATTTGACTAATTTTATGATAATAATAAGGATAACTACATATATATAGAGGCACGAGATAGAAATCTAAAATTAGGGAGAGTCGCGATGAATAAATACTTACAAACATTGGTGAAAAACGTACGTAAACAATTAGAAGCTTGGTTAAATGAACAAGAAGGGATTCACCATAGAGAGTTATTTCGATTTCTTCACTCGATATCAGGTACAGCGGAAACAATTGGTTTTAGTGAAGCGGGGAAAATGGCTCGTTCATTAATGGAGAGCATCGATGAGAAAGAGGATAAAGAGTGGACAAAGGAAGAGCTCCAATCCTTCCTCTTCCCTCTTATTTCAATCTTTTATCACGAGGAGTATTCTAATGTTGATGAAGTTATTACTAAAAAAGAGAATCTCGATGATCAAAAGCTCATTCTATTAATTGACGATGATACAGCCTTATTAATGTATTTAAAAGATGAATTAGAAAAAAACGGTTGGGTTGTCATCGCTGTAGCAGATTCGGAACGAGCTATTCATTCTTATTATGATTTAAATCCTGATTGTGTCATTATTGATATTCATATGAAGGATAAAAATGGGTTAGAGGTTCTTAGCCATTTGAAGGAGCAAATGAATCAGCATTTTATTCCGACTATTATGATCAGTGTGGATAAGTCGAAAGAAATGAGAATGAAGAGCTATGAGCTTGGTGCAGATGATTATATTCAGAAACCATTAGAAATGGATGAATTCATTGTTAGAATAACTAGACAGCTGGACCGTAAACAGGCCATTGATGATTTAATATTAGTGGATGAACTAACAAGAGTCTATAATCGAAAGTATCTTCCGCAGGTGTATGATCGATTAGTCAATCAATTACAAAGACACTATGAAACATTCTCTATTGGAATGCTGGATTTAGACCACTTTAAATCAGTTAATGATACATATGGACATATTATTGGTGATAAAGTGCTGGCGAGCTTTGCTGAAATGTTAAAAAATACGTTAAGGTTAAATGATGTTGTTATTCGATACGGTGGGGAAGAGTTTATAGTATTACTTCCTGACACGAAGGCAGATGACGCAAAGCTTGTCCTTGATCGAATACTACAAGATTTTTCGAAGCAAACATTTGCTAAAAATGGAGAATCGTTCACATGCACATTTTCTGCTGGAGTTCATGAAGTGCAAGTACATGAATTGGATTTGACAAAGAATATTGAATTAGCAGATAGTGCATTATATGAGGCGAAACAGGCAGGGAGGGCACAGGTGAAAATTGTTCCTGTCACGGAAGGAACTTATCTCAAAAAGCCTGTTCATCTTGGAATTATTGACGACGACCCAATTATTAGAACGATGTTAGAAGATTTAATGAGTAAAAGCAAGTTTACAGAACAGTTCAAGCTTGATATTCGTTCGTTTAAGGACGGTATGGAGTTTATGGAAAGTGATTGGCATACAATAAAAGATGAGCCTTATCTCATTATATTAGATGGAATGATGCCAAGAATGGATGGATTAGAGGTGCTGCAAAGCCTACGTAAAATGAGGTATCAAGAGCGTTTTACAATTATGATGCTGACTTCTAGAAAAAGTGATCATGATATCTCACGAGCACTTCAGCTTGGTGCAGATGATTATATTACAAAACCATTTAAGTTATTGGAGCTCGAAACAAGGCTAGGTCATTTACTAAAGAGGATGAAATAACATGATCGAGGTTAGTCTAGTTTTTTTATTCGTGCTGTTTATTAGTTTGTTTTTCATTTTACTCACGTTATTTTTGTATTTATTAATTGAAAAATATACACATAATGAATCGAAAAGAAAAATTGAAGCATACAAAGAACGCTATCGATTAGATATGTTCCACTATTTGCAAGATGGAGAGAAGTCTCCCGTTATTCCAACTGGTGAGAATGAGAAATTCATTGCGTTAGTGGAATTATTAAGTGATTATTCCAATGTTTTGGATAGTAAAGATGTCAGAACTAGAATTAGTGCATATGCGAAGGAATATTTAACGGATTATATAAAAAAACATCTTAAGAAAAGACGATGGAGTCTAAGGATGAATGCCTTATTTACCATTGAAGATTTTCACATGATTCATCTATCAGACACTCTTCATCAAATGTATGAGAAACCTTACATTACATCAGCTGAAAGAACTCAAATCTTAAAGCTTTTTGCAAAATTTAATGATGAAAGAATAATTGAGTATTTAGTTTCATCAAAAGAAAATTTTTCGGATTTTGCAATTCTATCTACTTTATCTCATGTAGAGGAAGAGAGATTTGATGAGTTAGTCCAGCAGTTTCATCAGCTTGATAAACGAATTCAGTATATGATCATCGAAACAATAGGTAAGTTGCAATTGCTTACCTATCGTGAGCTATTACAATCTCAATTACATTCAACAAATGAAGAAATGAGAATTCGAGCGTTAAAAGCATTTGCCAATACAGGTGCCCCCATTTCTCAAGAGATACTGGGTCAGTACTTTGATAATGAAAGTTGGCAAGTAAGAATGATGGCCGCAAAGGTTACAGGCGCACAAAAAATTACGGCCTTTACAGAACAGCTTATTACCTTGTTATCTGATACAGAATATGTGGTTCGAGCGGAAGCTGCTAAAGCTATTACTCAATTTCAATTTGGTAAAAGTATGTTAAATAAGGTAATTGAAGAGACAGAGGATGGCTTTGCTAGAGATATGGCTCTTGAATGGCTTGAGAAGGAGCGTGGGTACAATTAATTGGTCTCAAATAGTAGTTGCTGGAAGTTGGATTATTTTAATTTATATGGTCCTAATTGTCTTGGTGTATGGTACCATGCTGGTCATTTCTCTTTTGCAAATAAGAAAAGTATACGAATTAGATGATTTAGAACCATATGAGGACCTCCTTCAATCAGAATACACGAAGCCTGTTTCTATTTTAGTACCGGCTTATAATGAATCCGTTGGAATATATGGGACGATTCGTTCACTTATAAGTATCGAGTATCCAGAATATGAAATTATCATTATTAATGATGGGTCAACAGATGATACGCTTGAAAAGCTAATTGAAAAATTCAAGCTGAAGAAAGTAAAGCGAGTAGTACGACGTCAATTAGATACGAAAGAAATTCGAGAAGTCTATCAATCTGCCATATATGATAATCTGTTCGTATTAGATAAAGAAAATGGAGGAAAGGCTGATGCGTTAAATGCTGGAATCAACATGTCCAGATACCCATATTTTTGCTCTTTAGATGGTGACTCTATTATTGAACGTAATGCCTTCTTAAAGGTACTGAAGCCAATCATTGAATCGGATGATGAAGTGATTGCCTCAGGAGGTAGTGTCCGAATTGCAAATGGTTGTGATATTCAAAATGGGGAAATTATTCGTACCGGCTTGTCTACAAAGCCTCTTGTAGTCATGCAAGTTATCGAATATTTGCGAGCGTTTTTAACTGGGCGTATTGGTCTTAGTAGTAATAATTTATTGTTAATTGTTTCGGGAGCATTTGGAGTATTCTCAAAGAAATGGGTTGTTGAAGCAGGTGGCTATGCTCACACAGTCGGTGAAGACATGGAACTTGTCGTAAGACTCCATCGCATGATGAAGGAAAAGAAAGAGAAGAAAAAAATTATTTATGTGCCTGATCCTGTTTGTTGGACGGAAGCACCAGAATCAATGAAATTCTTACGAAGACAACGAAAAAGATGGCATAGAGGTTTATTCGATAGCTTGTGGAAGCATAAGAAGCTTATGTTTAATCCTAAATATGGTTCGATTGGTCTTTTTTCAATGCCTTATTTCTTTTTTATTGAATTTTTAGGACCCTTAATTGAGCTTCTTGGATATCTCATTCTTATCATTTCAATTTTTACAGGAAAGATTTATTTAGAATATGCCATTCTTTTCTTCCTGCTTTCACTTATTTATGGATCGATTTACTCAATGGCTGCCGTACTACTGGAAGAGTGGAGTATGGAGCGTTATCCCAAAGTGAAGCATTTTACCATATTATTTCTAGTATCTTTAACGGAAACATTTTGGTATCGACCATTGACCGTCATTTGGCGAGTGGAAGGTATGATTGAAATGTTATTTGGTAAAAAGGGTTGGGGAGAAATGGTTAGAAAAGGTGTGTCCAATGACTAAAAAGAAAGTCTTATTAACAGTGTCGATTGTTGCGCTAGTCATCTTATTTACTTCCCCACTTTGGGTATGGCAAATGAAATCATCTAGTAGCCTTGATGTCCTCGTTATTGATAAAACTGTCCCTGACGAGAGTTATAGGGAGCATAAGGGGTTAATTTGGTTATTAAATCATCTGAAGCTTAAGAAACAAAACGATGAAGCTTATGATGTGCAAGAGGATTATGTTGGCTTTGTTCCTTCAGATAATCCACCTACATTTGATGTGAGAACTTTACCTGAAGACTTATCTCAATACGATCTTCTATATGTAGCAGATGGATATGGTGTGTATGAGGATGAGTATGTAGGAGAAAACAGAGAAGGCAATCGCTCGGAGCTATTATATGGAGGAATTACTGAGGATGAAGTTAATCAGTTAAATACATCTTTAATAGAAAACAATCAAACACTAGTTGCTGAATTTAATACCTTTGGTTCACCAACTGGACAGAAGGTACGGGATGCCTTTTACCATTTATTAAATCTTGAATGGTCTGGATGGATGGGGCGTTATTTTACTGATTTAAGTAATGCGGAGGTTCCTGTCTGGTTAAAGGGAAATTATGAAAAGCAATACGGAGAGCCTTTTACATTTGAAGGAAGAGGCCTGGTTTTTGTAAATGACCAGGATAAAGTAATTGTTTTAACGGATGAAGAGTTAAGCGATAACCCAGTGTTGTTCTCTTTTACGGATGAAGGTCAGAAGCATTTTTCTATGCAAAACCAGCTTCAATACAATTATTGGTTTGATATAGTTGAGGCTAAAAATTCATCTGAAATACAAGCAACCTATAAGCTCTCTCTTTCCAATAAAGCGGAGGAAATGTTGGCAAGTCAAGATATACCATTAGACTTTCCTGCCGTTATTCATCATCAAGACACATTATATGACACTTATTACTTTGCGGGTGATTTTGTTGATCATGAAAAGGTTCCAGATCTCTATCAATTAAGTGGACTTAGATGGTGGCAACAACTCTTTTCATCTGATGAAAAAGGAAGAACGGATGCTTTCTTCTGGAAAGTGTATCTTCCAATGATGGAAAAAATACTAACATCACAAGACCAAGCAAAAGGTAAGGAGAAAATAGTGGAACAAGAGGTTATGACAAAAGGTGAAGTAACCTATAACGGCTCTACTAATGATGAATACTTACAAGTGTATAAAAACGGAGCTTGGGAAGAGATACTTATTAAAGGCGTTAACATGGGTATTGCAAAGCCTGGAACATTTCCAGGAGAGACAGGTATTACGAAAGAAGAATATGCAAGATGGTTTGAGCAAATTAGTGAGATGAATGCAAACGCACTGCGCATATATACGATTCATCCTCCTGCCTTTTATCAGGCGCTTTATGAACATAATATAACAAGGGAAGATCCCCTCTATCTATTTCATGGAGTTTGGATAAATGAAGATAATTTTCTAAAGAAGATGGACGTTTATGATCCTGAATTTATCGAGGATTTTCAAGCCGAAATAAAACGAATTGTGGATATTATCCATGGAAATGCCACAATTGAACCAAGAGAGGGTCATGCAAGCGGAACGTACAACCATGACTTATCCCCTTATTTATTAGGCTGGGTTTTAGGGATTGAGTGGGATCCTGAAGCTGTATACGAATCAAATGAGAAGAATAAAGCAAAGACATCCTTTGAAGGAGAATACTTCAAAGTTGAAAATGGTCAGGCATTCGAGACGTGGATGGCAGAAATGATGGATTTTACAGCTACGTATGAAGCGGATCGATACCAGTGGCAGCATCCTATGAGCTTCACAAACTGGGTAACGACAGACTTGCTGAAACACCCTGCAGAACCAAGTAAAGAAGAAGATTTAGTCTCAATAGATCCGAATAAAATTAAAACGAAAGATGATTTCTATGCAGGGATGTTTGCATCCTATCATATTTATCCTTACTACCCAGATTTCCTCAACTTTGAAGAGGAATATGTAGAATATGTTGATCATCGCGGTGAAAAAAATAACTATGCGGGCTATTTACATGATATGAAAAACAATCATGATCTACCTTTAGTTGTTGCAGAATTTGGCGTACCGGCATCAAGGGGATTAACACATGAAAATGTGTATGGCCTTGACCAAGGAAATCTTTCAGAAAAAGAGCAAGGAGAGTATGTAGTCAGGCTCTTTGAGGATATTGTAGAAGAAGGTATGGCAGGTGGAATGGTCTTTTCATGGCAAGATGAATGGTTCAAAAGAACTTGGAATACGATGGAATATGATAATGAGGAAAGAAGACCGTACTGGAGTAATATACAAACAAACGAACAAGCTTTTGGCCTGTTAAGCTTTGACCCTGACACGGAAGAGACAGAGTTCATTATTGATGGTAATCCTTCGGAATGGGAAACTAGAAAAGTCGAGCCTATATACAGTGGGTCTGAAGAGGATCCAATACAACAACTTTATGTGTCAAGTGATAGTCGTGGAATCTATTTGAGGTTTGATTACAAAGAAGATTTAGTAAACCAAGATAAATTCAACACCTATATAGCTTTAGATACAATTGAGAATCAGGGGCAATCAAAAATACCAAATGTGGATGGAATAGATATTTCAGGTACTGACTTCTTAATTGAACTAAAAGGAGAAGAACAGTCAAGAGTGTTAATCGATAGTTACTATGACACGTATTATTACCACTATGGACAAATTCTAGGGATGATTCCAAAGGTTTCTTATGCGAACCAAAAGAATAATGGTATATTCCATCAAATCAACTTAACTTTAAATAAAGAGTGGACGATAAATAAAGGAGAAGAATCGATTTTCTCTCCATTTTCTAGCTATGAGACAGGAAAGCTATTATTTGCAAATGGAAACCCCGAAGTGGAAAATTCCAATACACTAGCTGACTTTTATCGAAAAGATGGAGTTCTTGAAGTACGAATTCCATGGCTCATGCTAAATGTAAAAGACCCTAGCCAGAAAGAAGTTATGGGAGATATATGGTCGGAAAAAGGCTTGGAGAGTGAAGCTACCATTGACGGAATATCTGCAAAAGTTGTAGTAGCTACTAATGATCAAGAAGTGATTCAACAGTCTTCTCCAAATGAATGGCTATACTATACATGGGAAAACTGGCAAACACCTAATTTTCATGAGCGATTAAAAAAATCGTATCCAATGGTTCAAGAAGCTTATGATCGTATAGACATACAAACGAAAAAGTAACCTTTAAATACCCAGACGTTGCTCTTATGCTATATGGTCTGGGTATTTTAAACAAAAGGGAGGAAAAAAGGTATGGCAAGAATTTTACTTGCAGAGGATGAAGAAGTATTACGTATGCTTGTCGTCGATACTCTTGAAGACGAAGGATACACAATAGATGAAGCATGTGATGGGGAAGAGGCTTACAACTTAATTAAAGAGAACGAGTATGATTTGCTTTTATTAGATTACATGATGCCAGTGTATACAGGTCTAGAATTAATTGAAATGATACGGAAAGATAACAATCAAACGCAAATCATGATGTTAAGTGCCAAGAGCCAATCCTCTGATCAACAAAAAGTGCTAGATGCAGGGGCAAATTATTTCATGTCAAAACCTTTTAGTCCTATACAGCTTGTTCAAAGAATTGAGGAGATATTAGGGGATGCTGAATAAATATATGAAAACGAGCTTAGCTAAGCAATTTAGCTTATTAACAGCGACAATCATTTTAGCATTCACATGTCTTATTGCCTCATTGCTCATTTATCAAAATAAATTAACAACAGAGTTTGAAAAGGTAAATAGCGAACTAGAAGAAAAACAAGATACCGTTTATGAATTAGATTATGCGTTTAATTTAGCTATTTCAGAAATGAGGGCACTGTTTGCATATGGCTCATTAGACGACTCTTATAAAGCAACGTATCTTGAAAATGTCATGCTTCAAAAGGATATTGTAAAAGACAAGATTCAGGTTCTTAATGGAATGAGTTTAGAAGAAGATGGTCGATTATTTTTAGAGAATACGAATGAATTTTATGAGTATTATTTTGAGAATCTTGTTCCAAAGTCAATTGATCTGTTTGAACAAGGGAAATTAGAAGAGGTTTCAAAAATTGCCACTACAGGAGAAAACGCCTCAGCAAAGATTCGTGATTTCCAATCTAGTCTACAGGACTATAGTACGGGACTAGAAGAGAAAGTTGAAACAAATTTTTATTCTCTTCAAACAAACACACTTTACAGTCAAATCGCCTTTGCTATTGCCTTATTTCTATTAATAGTGGGAATGGTCATCTTTACAAGAATGATGTTAGTCAAGATAGGAAAACCACTTCGTAAATTAACAATAGCAGCAGGAGAAATTGCTGAAGGGGAATCGGTCCTATTTACAGACACAACAAATCGTCAAGATGAGCTTGGCTTATTATCCATTGCTTTTGAGAAAATGACAAAAAGCATTCAGGATAAAGAACAAGATCTCAATGCGCAAAATGAAGAGTTATTAGCGCAGCAAGATGAACTTCAAGCCCAACAAGCAGAGCTGGAAGAGGCGTTGGAAACAACTCAGAACAGAGAGCTGGATTTAAAACGTAGAAATGACTTAGTAAAAGGGATTGCCAATTCACTAGATAAACAAGAAGTTCTTTCGAGCATCGTGAAAACCATGTGTGAAGTCATTGATGCGGATAAGGGTATTGTGGTCATGCTGGATAAAAGTCTGGACCATGCAAGTTTTGGTATTTCAAAGTTAGGAAAAGAACAATTTTTAACGCATCTTCAATCTGGTTTAATTGTTCGATTACAAGAAACGAAAAAGCCCTATTCAGTACAAAGGGAAAGTAGTGAGGCAGAAATGGCGTTCCATACGACTAAGTCTTACTGTTATGACCTTTATTTACCCGTTCTATCTGGTTCAGGAAAGATAGAAGCTGTCTTAATGTACTCTCGGTTCTCAAGGCCATTCACCGAGATAGAAATAATGGAATATGAGGCCCTTACGAAGCAGGTGGCTATTTCTTTAGATAAAATAAAAATGTACGAGCATTCTGAAAGAGAAAGAGTGTTAGTCCAAGATATTTTAGACACGATTAAAGAAGGAATACAGCTAGTTGATTCAAAAGGTTCCGTTATTCAAATTAATAAAAAGCTATGTGATATGGTCGATTGTCACTCTCAATCATTTATTGATAGTTCATACGAGACATGGATTGAAAAATTATCAGCTTCTGTTAAAAATAAACTAGAATTTAAAGCCTTCTTCCAAAGAGTTTTAGTTGAAGGAAAGGGAGAAGAAGCGTCCTTCATTTATCATCAAGAAGAACCCCTAAAGAGAGTCGTTCAAGTGTATTGTGAACCATTAAGAAGAGATGGAGAAAAAGTAGGGACAGTTATAGTGCATCGTGATATCACGAAAGAGTATGAAGTTGACTTAATGAAATCTGAGTTTGTTAGTACGGTGAGTCACGAATTGAGAACCCCGCTTGCAAGTGTATTAGGTTTTACTGAATTAATGTTAAACAAAGAGCTAAAACCAGATCGACAGAAGAAATATTTAACGACGATCTATCAAGAAGCTAAAAGGCTTACGGCATTAATCAATGACTTTTTAGATGTTCAACGAATGGAAGCTGGAAAACAAACGTATGATAAAAAATACGATGACATCTTACCACTCTTGACAAATATTGTGGAAACAACACAAATTAACACCCCGAATCATCAAATTACACTTGATGTAGCAACACATAATACGATGGTTCTTGGTGATCGAGATAAAATTGGGCAGGTCTTTAATAACCTAATAAGTAACGCAATTAAGTATTCACCAGACGGTGGTCAAGTTGAAATTAACGTATTTGAAGAGGGATCTAATCTGAAAATTGAAGTGAAAGATGAAGGGTTAGGTATACCTCCCGATGCGATTGATAAGCTGTTTACGAAGTTTTATCGTGTTGATAATTCTGACCGTAGACGTATTGGTGGAACTGGTTTAGGGTTAGCTATTGTAAAAGAAATTATGAAGGCCCATGAAGGTGAAATTGACGTTCAGTCTAAGATTAAAGAAGGAAGTACATTTACTGTAAGTTTCCCTCTAGTGATCGGCATGTATGATTCCTCACGAGATACAGAGCAAAAAGATGGAAATGAAAAAGAAGTGAATGTCATTATTGTCGAGGATGATAGTAGTTTAGCCAATCTATTAAAAACGGAATTAGAGGAAAGTCACTTTAATGTCAAAACCTTTAACGAAGGAGAGACAGCCTTAAAAGCAATAAAGCAAGAACATCCAGACGCTATCGTCCTAGATATAATGTTAAAAGAAAAAGGGATTGATGGTTGGGAAATCATTAGGCAACTAAAAGAAATAGAAGAACTAAAATCAATTCCAATCTTCATTTCATCTGCCTTAGATGAAAAAGAAAAAGGACTTGCTTTAGGTGCTAATGAATATTTAGTTAAACCGTATCAGCCAAGCAAACTCTCTAAGCTTATTCTTCAAACCCTCTTAAAAAAGGATTGGAGTGGACAAATTCTCGTACCAAGTAAAAGCTATGACGAATAAGAAGGGACATGCGCTTATTTAGGCAGTTGATCATTAATGGGTAATGGAATATTCACAACCTAAAAAAGACAATGGAAAAACGCTGTTGGTATGTAGTAAGCCAACAGCGTTTTTTAAGTCGTGCCAGCTAGCTATAGACGAAGGATCTAAATATCAAGTGAAGCCTTTCATCATTTTTATTTCTAGATAGCGCCTAGTGAAAATAGGGTATTATAGGTACACAAGCTATTTGAAAGAAAAATAAAACAGGAGGTTTTCCACTATGTTAAAAGAATTTACGATATCAACGGATAAAAGAGATGAAATGATTGACGTTACGACAGTAGTTCAACAATATGTTAATGAAACTGGTGTAAAGGAAGGAACGGTCCTTGTTTACTGTCCTCATACAACAGCAGGAATAACGATTAATGAAAATGCCGATCCAGATGTAAAAACAGATATGATTCGTCGCTTTGATGAATTATATCCATGGACCGTTGTAAGGGATCTTCATGCAGAAGGAAATACTGCAGCACATATGAAAGCAAGTACAGTGGGAGCTTCACAGACGATTATTCTGACTAACGGAAAGCTAGTGTTAGGGACATGGCAAGGTATTTATTTCTGTGAATTTGATGGACCGCGAACACGTCACTTCTACGTAAAGGTTCTTAACGATAATAGGGAATAGTTGCAGGCTTTTTTTCTTAATTTTTTTTGCTAGTTGAGTTAATTTTATAACTGGTTATTTTAAAGAAACACAGACCTACAGAATTTAGATACCTTTCACATTTAGACTATTTATCATGTGTCAGGTCTGGTTAAATTCCGCTCAATTTGCTCGCTTTTTCACGGGGCGGGAGGTGAGACTCCACGGCCTAAACGCCTTTGGGGTCTTACCTTCATCTGTCCCACACATCCTGCAGGAGTCACGCACTTCCCCTCCGTTTCAATCTTACGTCATTTTGTTCAAAGAACCTATTTAAAAGGTAACAATCTCTTAGAAAAGAGCTCAATTCATCAAGAGGTTTTATTTCAGATGATACAGTCGCTATTGATTGACACATTTTGAACCGAAAGATCCGGCACCATAAAAAGAAGGAAAGCCTAAGCAGAGTTGAAGAAACGTGGTCAAAAACCAAAGAATCATCATTCACACGTAATACCAAGGTAAATAAGAAAGAAAAGAACTGCTCTCCCATTACAAAGAGAAAAGCCTAGTACTCAGAGGGGAAAATCAGCTTGGGATTTTTTTAGGAAATGATATTCAAAGCGAAAACAGCTTTGTTGTAAGAAACAAACTTTACATAAATAAGCTGTTAGTGTGATAAAATGAAGAGAATATAATCAACAGAACTGTTCGTTTGAGGTGAACTATGGAATTTCTAGTAATCATGATATTTTTTCCTATTGGTGTTATTTTACTTACACTTTTAGGCTTCTATTTAACAAAAAAGAGCTATGTAACGCCTTCTCTTATATTTGTGTTATTCGCTTTTATTATGCTTCTTTTCTTTAATGAATCGTTTTTTATTTGGGTCGTAATTTATACAATTCTTTCCATTGTAACAACACTTCTCGTGTTATTTATAAAAAAGCTCCTAAAAAAATAATGTTATTATGATGAGGAGCGGGCGTTTTAAGAATAATTTCTTAAAATGACCCGCTCTTTTTTTCTCCAATTTATAAAGAAAAATAGTTCCTTCCCACTCTTGCTGCAATTTTTTTGGAGGTAATAAAATTCACATGCAAGCCCCTAGATAAACCTGAAGCAAATTGAAACAAATACGAATCATCGATGCGAGTAACTTGGGATAATAGATGGGCTGATTCTGTTGCGTAAGGACTCCTTTTTTTATTCAGCGACTCGACAATCCCCTCAGCTGTCTTAATCCCTATTCCATGTCCAAAGTATAGATCATTCCCTAAATCAATTACATTTTCCCCTTGCCATTGAGGTGTATTCGGATCAAATTGAGGGTTCTTAAAGTACAAACAGTCTCCAGGTAAAAAGTCATTTCCTCTTCTCGTATAGATAGGCAAATCCTCATCTGATTGCCAGTCACGTAAATAAAGTCCTTGATAGAGCCGATCAAATTGTTGATGATCTATGGAATAAAGAACTGCCGTATAGAAAATAATCACAATGGCTGTTGCACATTCAAATCCGTATAAACGACCATTCTCATAAATATCCTGAATTGCTTCTGATGGTCTTGCCTGTGGCTTTAATTTGAAACCACCCTGATTGGTTAGCTGCCAATACTGACCGTTACAATATGAGGTTCGAAAGGTTCGGAATTTCACTTTACTTGCAAGTAAATTGCGGGATGCTTGAATAATATGTTGACGAAGCATAAGTGTAAACTGAAAATGGCTATAGCTACTAAATACATAATTGTTCGGATATCGATTCATCTTTTCAACCATTTCAATTTGTTCAGGAGAAAGAGACTGAGATGAAAGTTGATTTCCACTAGCTACTTTATTTCCGATCGTAATCATAAGTTGCCTCCTCATAGTAGGGATGTAATAGAAGTATATGGAGATTGTAAGCTGGGTAGAAGTCTGGGGCGGGAAATGTGTGCTTGGTGCGGTGTAGTGGAGTGGCGAGAATGGTCGCGGTGAAAAGGATTGCGGCGAAAAGGATCACGTTGAAAAGGATCGCGGCGAAAATTGACGTAATTTGTTGTCTGAGCCCGAATCGCGGATAGAGGAGCCGGAATCGCGGAAAGAGGTGTGGGAATCGCGGAAAGAGGTGTGGGAATCGCGGAAAGAGGTGCCGGAATCGCGGAAAGAGGTGCCGGAATCGCGGATAGAAGCCTGAAAATTGCTGATGAGGGCTCGAAAATCAGGATAAAGCACTAAAATCATGGAATAAAAGACAAATCTGACAAATTACGTACCTAAAGATTATGATCGTGAAGTTTGAATGCTGCCTTTCATAATGAATTGAAATTTTTTCCGTTACGTAGAAGGAAGAAGAGGAGCTAGATGTTGCACAAAATGTCGTAAATTGTGGTATGAGCCCGAATCGCGGATAGAAGCCCCAAAATCGCGGATAGAAGCCCCAAAATCGCGGATAGAAGCCCCAAAATCGCGGATAGAAGCCCCAAAATCGCGGATAGAGCACCCAAAATCGCGGATAGAAGTCCAAGAATCGCGGATAGAGCACCCGAAATCGCGGATAGAAGCCCCAAAATCGCGGATAGAGCACCCAAAATCGATAAAGTCCATATAATTGTGTAAAAAGAAAGGAGTCATTTTATTCCTTCTTGTCAACAATGTTTAACGACCAAGAAAAACATTGAAAAGGAGAATAAAATGACTCAATTACAGTTTAGCCTAGATATGAATGTTTTAAAAGATTCAGTTATGAATTCTAATATTGATACTGTTATAAAGTCTGCAATAGTTTTAGTTTTAAATGAATTTATGGAAAAAGAAAGAGACGAATATCTCCATGCATACCCTTATGAGCGTTCTGACGAACGTAGAGATTACCGTAATGGTTACTATGAACGTGATTTAACTATGAGTGTTGGCAAGATAAAACTCAAGGTCCCTCGAACACGTCATGGTGAATTTTCACCATCTGTATTTGAGAAGTATGCACGTTGTGATCAGGCTTTGGTCCTTTCTATGTTAGAGATGGTCATTAATGGTGTATCTACTAGGAAAGTGACACATATTGTTGAACAACTCTGCGGTGAGAATATATCAAAATCATTTGTATCCTCACTTACTCAAAAATTAGATCCAATCGTGAATGACTGGGCAAAGAGACCTTTAAACATAACTTACTACCCCTTTGTTTTTGTAGATGCTATGTATATAAAAGTTCGTGAACATCAACGAGTTGTCTCTAAAGCTGTCTATATTGCTACTGCTATTACAGATAAAAACAAACGTGAAATCCTAGGATTAAGTGTTGATCATACAGAAAGCTTTGAATCCTGGAGAAACTTTTTCCAACAACTGAAATCACGTGGTCTTCAATCTCCTAAGCTTGTAATTTCCGATGCTCATCAAGGTCTTCAGAAAGCTATCCAGCGTGAATTTATTGGGACTTGTTGGCAAAGATGTAATGTCCATTTTAAGCGTAATATTTTTACCAAACTGCCAAAAAAAGATTCTACTGAGATAAAATTGATGATAAAACGTATTTTTGAAGCTGTCACAATTGAAGATATGAGAAACTTTAAAGAAGAGTTGATGGCTCAGTTTACTGACAATCATAAATATGAAAAAGCACTCGCTATCCTGGATGATGGTTTCGAAGATACCATACAATACATGAACTTTCCAGAACACATACGTTGCCATATCAGAAGTACTAATTCTCTTGAAAGATTGAATCAAGAGGTACGTAGAAGAGAGCGAGTCATACGAGTTTTTCCAAATACACAATCTGCTTTTCGACTAGTTGGCGCAGTTCTTATGCATTACCAGGATTCTATCTATTCTAAAAAGAAATCCTTAACAAAATAGTTCCTTTTTCAGCATAGCTTCCAATTGTGGGAGGATCTCATATCCAGGAATAGCTGTCAAAGTGAGGAGCCTTTGACAGCTATTCCTGGATATGAAGTGATTAACCCATGGAAGCATTGCTCGAAAAAAATGGGAGGTTAATAAAAGATTTAGAAGACGAAAGGTTGAAAAACATTGTTTAGAGTTTTTACACAATCGTTAGGACTTGACTCCAAAATCGCGGATAGAAGCCCAAGAATCGCGGATAGAGCACCCAAAATCACGAATAGAGCACCCAAAATCACTTATTAAGCTCTCTCACTGCCATTGAGTAGTCAACTTGAGCGTCCTGTTCTACCTTTTTTCATTTAGCTGCAAGATTTCACGTTTTTGAATTAGTAACTTAGAGATGCAAAGTGTTTACCTCGAGCGAGTCACAAAAAAATGGAGCAGTTTTCTCCTATTCATTTGTGCTCCTATTTGCTCGAGGTGAAAGGATGGTGAATTAGTTTTGTTTCACATTTTCTGGAATTTCTGTTTCGTTAAAATTCTCTGCAAGTCTTTTTAAATCGGTTGTTAGTTCGTCATCTGCTAAAGGAAGTCCGTGTCCACTCACAGCTATGAGGGGATTTAATGCTTCAAGCTTCTTAACGGATTCGGAAGCGGCCGTCCAGTCCGTAGTAAAGTATGCTGGTGGACCATGGATTTCTTGTTTCTGAGTCATGACTTCGTATAGTGACTCTTGTTCGACGTTTGTAAAGGCGTCACCCGCGATTAGAGCGCGATCTTGTTCTCTAAAAAGTGAGATATGGCCTGGAGTATGTCCAGGTGTGTGAATATAGCGCCACTCAGAGAGAGTTGGAATGTTCCCATCATCATTTAAAAGATTTAAGTGAGAGCTAATATCAATACTATGTCTTGGGAACATAGGTGACATTTTAGCGATAAGTCCTTCTATCTCAGGGTTTGGTGGTGGATAATTACTTTTCCCTGTTAAATACGGTGCTTCAAGTGGATGGGCATAAACTGGTACATTCCACTCTTTAAGTAAATCATGAAGTGCTCCCACATGATCAAAGTGACCGTGTGTTAGGATAATGCTCGTTAATGTAGCGTCTTCCCCAAATCTTTTTCTGGCTTCTTTCATAATGAGGTCAGCTGAGCCTGGCATTCCAGCATCAACGAGGATAAATTCATTTGATACTTTCGGATCTCCAATAAAACAAACATTTACAATTTGTACACTAAGACAAAAAATATCCGGTAACACTTCAATACCCATGCCACTAGTAACGGATGTAATCGGCATTTTTTCCAAGGAATACTCCCCCTTTCAAGTTCGAGAATAGTATCTCTTTTAAGCGTGTAAGATATGAAATAAGATTTTGGCAGTTATTTGTCTATTTATTTTCCTTATTAAAAGAACAATTAGAACGAACTACTATTCATATTAGTTTCAACCTATTGAAACTTGATTTATAATGTAAAATAAGGTAATACCTCAATAAACTAAACATACATACAAAATATAGGGAGAGTCTTAACATGTATATTGTACATTCAACCTTTCTAGTTCCAGTGGAAAAGGTAGATGAAGTTATTTCGATTTATACTACTCGATCAAAAATGGTGGACCAATATGATGGCTTTCTTGGCTTTCAGCTTTTACAAAATGAAGTGAAGAAAGGTGAGTTAACGGTTCAAATAAAGTGGAAAACGAAACAGGATTATGTGAATTGGGTTACAAGTGATGCTTATAAGAAGGTTCATGAGTTAGAAAAAAATTACCCTGATCAAGAGTTGGCTTCCATTAAACCAATCGTCCAAAGATATGAAGTGGTTGCCGAATGAAGCAGCAAGATATAGATTCTACTATTGAAAAAGTAGTGAAGGGAATATATGAATCATATCCAATTCTTCTTGAGAAATATGGAGAGCTTGGACGGAAGAAATGTAGAGAAGATAATTATCATCATTTTAAGCATTTAGATACTGCCTATACACTTCAAGAAGAAAACATCTTTATTGATTATACGCTATGGTTGAATAATATTTTAACCTCCAGGGGAATGAAAGAGGATCATATTATTGATAATTTTGAGCGCATTTCTCATGCACTAGAATCTTTTACGGATCATGAGGAAGCCGTATATTATATAAAATTACTGAATCTTGCTAGTGCAAAACTTGAGGATATAAAGAAAAAGGTGGAGTAGCTCCATCTTTTTTTGTTGAGTAAGATACACCAAGTCGAACAACTTTGCCCTAGCCTCTTTTATAAAGGTAATTTCGTCCTTTTAAAACAAGCGCCAATATAAACGGAGCAAAGGCTGTCATATAGAGATAGCTCCAATCTCTGTAAATAAGAAAATCAATGGAATAACCAAAAAGTAACAGCCAAAAGATAACAAAGTAAACAAAGGGGAAAATTTCACGCTCACTTTTCCGTATTCTACGAGTCATCACGGATTGTTTCACAAACATTTCACTCCTTTTTAGTTTAGTTTATTCTTTAAAGGGTCTTCTTATCCTCCTATTTTATCCATTTTCCTTTCACATCTTATTGATAAGATGAGACTACCGTTTTATAGTTAAATCCATTAATAGTTCAATTCTTTAATTAAATGGGGAGGTCATTTCATGAACGATCAAAAGCAAGTTGAAGAATGGATTGACAGGTATCTTGCTGTTTCTTTTTCTGCAATGAAAAAAGGGGAAAACCTTGTGAAAGAAAGTATGGGTGATTTTATCACAATTGATCAGCATTATACTTTACGGTATATACATAAAGTTGGGACTTGTACCTCCAAGGAGCTTTCAGAATTACTTAATGTAAAAAAAAGCGTGATAACGGCTATAACTAATCGTTTAATTGAAAAGGAGTTAATGAAGCGGAAACGAGATGAAAATGATCGCCGTGTGACTTATTTGACCCTTACAGATAAAGGGGAAGAGTTATTTGAGAAAACAGAAGGAAAAATACGTAGGTTAGTTGACTCGATTATCACAGGTTTTAGCCCTAGTGAAGTTGTTTCTTTTATAGAAGCGTATGAAAAGTTCAATCTGCTTTTGGATAACTATAAAGAGTGCAAAGTGCAGGAAGAAGAGTGAGAGTAATTAAAAGTGGAAAATAAGGACTGGTTTTAGAGAAATCCCGTCCTTCAAATTATTTCTCCGAGTACGAATTTTTTCCTCTACAAATAGGGCTAGACGTTCCTATTCATTTACTTTGAAGATGTGAGTGAAGGATGAGTATCGTGATAATATATAGTTACCTAGCATTAAAGTATAAGAAAAGAGCAGCTGACATTCATGTTGGGCTGCTCTTTTTCTTTAGCTAGGAAATAAACGATTCGACTAATAAGTTTACCTTAGGTTTAAAAGTGATACTGATTAAAAGAAACGAATTTGCGATTTTAACACCTCAATTTTATGATGCTTTTTCCGTTGAAAAAAGATAAGATATTGAATAGAAAATGAGCTATTTCGACAATGCTCTGCATGTTTTTTGAACGATAGGAGAAACGTAATGTCCAGTATAAATTTACGCACGTTGTTTTCACTCACTTTTTTATGTTTTGTCGTCCTGTTAACAGCTTCGATTACGTTGCTTATTTCAAATAAATCGAGTTCGGATATTGAAGCAGAAATAGGTGATTCCATTGCCGGTATTGCTTATCAGATGGCTGATAAATTGGATTTCTTTATGTGGTCACGTTATAGTGAAGTGGAATTAGTTAGTGAGATGAATCTTTTCAAAGAGTCTACTAATCTTGAAGAAATAAGAAACGTAATGAATCAACTAAATGATAGTATTCCATCATTTTCTTGGATTGGTTTAACAGATGAGCAAGGAAATATAAAGGCGGCCACAGATGATCTATTAGTAAATGAGAGTATTGCAAAACGCCCTGTTTTTAAAGAGGCAATTGAACAGCCCTTTGTCGGAGATGTTCACGAAGCTGTCTTGTTAGCGGAGTTATTACCAAACCCTACCGATGAACCTCTAGAATTTGTTGATATAAGCTTTCCAATCTATGATGATAAAAATCAATTCAAGGGCGTTTTAGCGACACATTTGAGTTGGAGTTGGTCAAAAGAGATTGAAAGGACAATTATTAAGCCATATAAAAGTAGTCTAGATCATGCGAGGAAAATGGATATTTTCATTATTCGTCCGAAAGACAAACGAATTATTTTAGGGCCTGAGAATTTAATAGGAACAACTGCTCCCGAGCTCTTGATAAGTGAAGATAATTGGAAAGTTGTCACATGGCCAGATGGGGAAAAGTACGTGACTGGTTACTCGACATCAGATGGTTACTTAACATATCCAGGATTAGATTGGCGCATTCTTGTTCGAGTCCCAGTTGAACAAGCTTTTGCATCAGTAACTCACTTACAAGAATACATCCTATTGGTGGGGGTTTTTTCTGCTGTACTTTTTGCCATTCTTGGATGGATGATCGCTGGGAAGATTGCGGATCCTTTACATGAAATTTCAAGAGCGGCTAACAAGCTTAAAAAGGGTGAAAATGTGGAGATCCCTCATTTTAAATTGATAAAAGACTTAGATATCCTTTCTTTTTCATTAAGGGAAATGGTAAAAACAATAATTCAAACAAAATCGGAATTAGGAGAAATGGAACGATTAGCTCATAAAGATTCTTTAACAGGATTACCTAATCGCATTGCGCTTTATTCCTATATAAATCATAAACTAGAAAATGAGTCGCTGAATGAGAGATATTTATTCCTATTTTTAGATTTAGATGGTTTTAAGGATATTAATGATACATATGGTCATCAAGCTGGAGATCACTTACTTAAGGTTGTGTCCTCTTGCCTTCAGGAGCTAGTAAAAACAGAAGGACTAGCTGCTCGATTGGGTGGAGATGAATTTATCTTGATCAAAAAATCTACAACGATGAATTCAACTAAAGAAGGGGAAGAGATTGGACAGTCCATTATAACTGCAATTAATAAACCTATAAGTTTAAACGAAGAAACTGAGGTTATTATTAGGTGTAGTGTTGGTGGAGCTATTTGGCCTGACTATTCTATTGAACCTGATGAGGTCATACAATTAGCAGACGAAGCACTGTATGTATCTAAGAACAAAGGGAAAAATCAATGTACCTTTTATACAAAATAATGAGGCTAGGATATCAAGTCCTAAATGATGCTAAAATGACAAATAATTTTGCTTCCGATGTTACTTATTCATGGGAAAATAAGTACGTACCATTCGCTCCATTGTATTAGGTAGGAATACTAGTATTCCAAAATCAAATAACTTTTTAAATCAAAGAGACCCGAACAAGTAGATAGTAATAACAATTGTTCGAGTTGATTATTGACTAGTATTCGTATGTCTCAGCTGCTTTTAAATTAGGGTGAAAATATGCCCTATTTTTCAGGAATAAAAAGGGTTAGACATTTACAATGAATGATTTGCTCTAATAAATTTAATAAATACCCGTAAAGAGCATCCATATAGGACGAGACCGAAAAAAGAATAGGTGTGTGTCCACCACTTGTGGGCTATATACATGTCATAATAAGAAAAGATTGGTTCGACGATAAAGGCTAAGAGTAGTGAAAAAAGCAGATAGAATAGAATATAAGAAGACCACTTAGTGGTGTATTGGTAAATCAGCATAGAACTAACGGGGATAATGACTAAGTCTGCAGGTAATAATGGCGGAAGAACTGGTATTAATTTATCTGGATATCCCCATAAACCAATTGTAACTCCAATTACATCGAGAAAAGAAGCGAGAGTAGCACTAAAAAGACCAAACGACGTCATTTCCATTAGTCTCTTTCGATCAACGATTCGCCACCAAATAAAATAGGGAACAATAGTTGCAAAGAATAGTACCCACCAAGTTAGAGCAAATAAATCATCATAATACCAATGATAAAACCCTTTATCATTTGCATCATCATGTAAACGATAAATATCGTCATACGAAGGTGTAGTCATATGTCCTCCTTAGTCGTTTTCTTCATGTTTAGTACTATTATTTTTCTCTTTAGTGAAAATATGTATGGGTATTGAAGAGAGACTTCAAAATATTGTAAGGTCTAAAAGGTTTGAAATGATACTAGAGCTTTAACTATTTGACCCAAAATAATGACTCATTGCGCCATCTTTTATTAATAGGATAGAGCAACAACATGAATGAACTAATTTTGTTTGTAAGTGTTTATAAAGTGAAGAAGAGTTCTATAAGAGATGAGAATATTGATCTTCTAAAAAAACTGTCTTTGATTAATAGGATGATAGATTTTCCTAAAAAAATGAAAACATTTTCAAAGTTTCTTATGTCTGAACCTTGCTTTCAGCTCTATTTAATGGTAAGATTAACTTAATTATTTTTGTTCGGATAAAGGCTGAAAGTAGGAAATACTTCTTTACAGAAAATGTTCCACTAAAGACGTTGTCTAGCAAGAATAGTAATACAATGTGAAAAGATTTTTTTCACACAGGAGGAAAAACAATGTTACAAGGTAAAGTTAAATGGTTCAATTCAGAAAAAGGTTTCGGTTTCATCGAAGTTGAAGGACAAGACGATGTATTCGTACATTTCTCAGCTATCCAAGGTGACGGTTTCAAAACTTTAGAAGAAGGCCAAACGGTTACTTTTGAAGTTGAGCAAGGAGCTCGTGGACCTCAAGCTGCTAACGTTCAAAAATAAGTATAACGCTGCATAAGCAGCTATAATAAAGACTCCTTTTAGGGGTCTTTTTTTCTATACTTTTTTAGACTAATAGATAGCCAACTTGTATGGATCAAGTATTAACTTGGCATTGATTCTCTTTTTGTGTTGATTTTGTCGACTTTATGGTTTAAAAAGTAGGCTGAAATAATGTTTAATGTTGATTGGAGTGGAAGGAGGGAGACTCCTGCGAGTGCAGCGTGTTAATGGGAGACCCAACAGCTCCGCAGCTTTCGAGAAGGCACCCGGATCGCTCATGGAAAGCGAAGGCTTGTAACGGAAATCAACAACTACGTTTAACAAAACTAAGCATTAAAGGCTCTTTATTTAATGATGGTGGCTAATCTCCTAGAAATGAATTAGGAACAGAGCATTTAGTATAGTATAAATAAGGAAGTATTCTAAGAAGATAAGATGCCATTAGACTTTATACAGCGCTGTTTTCATCATATGACGTATAGCAACTAAGTTTACGAAACCAGCTAAGTTAACTTATGATAGATAAAATAAGAGGTGGTGAACAGAATGAAAGTTCTAGTTGTTGAAGACAACGAAAGTGTATGTTCAATGATTGATATGTTCTTTTCGAAGGATGGAATATCAGGGGAATTTGTTCACGATGGACTTAAGGGGTATGAAAGATTTAAGAGTGAAAAATGGGATTTACTTATTCTTGATTGGATGTTACCTGGTATTGATGGTGTAACATTATGTCGTAAAATTAGGGATGAAAAATACACAGTACCAATTATTATGCTAACGGCAAAGGACAGTGAGTCAGACCAAGTTCTGGGGCTTGAAATGGGAGCAGATGATTATGTCACGAAGCCTTTTAGTCCATTAGCCTTGATGGCGAGAATAAAGGCAGTTACTAGACGATATCAAAGCTCTACACATAATCAAGTAATGGTGCAGAATGTGATTAAGACGGAACACTTTCATATAAATAAAACGACAAGAGAAGTTCTTTTACAAGGCAAAGAAATTACGAATTTGACGCCAAAGGAATTTGATCTTTTGTATTATTTTATTCAACATCCGAAACAGGTTTTTACGAGAGAACAGCTGTTAGAGAGTGTCTGGGGTTACTCTTTTTACGGTGATGAACGAACAGTTGATGTGCATATTAAAAGATTGAGAAAAAAGGTTGAAACGCCTTCAAATCCTTTCTTTCATACTGTTTGGGGAGTAGGATATAAATTTGATGAATAGCTTAAAAAACATAAAAATTAAGTATATTTACCAGCTGTTTATTAGTCATTTTAGTATTATATTTATTGCATTTCTCATCTTGAGTATTTTATTTAGTCATTATGTGGAGAACTTAGTTTATAAAAATAAGGTGAGTGAGCTAACAAGCTATGGCGAAAGTATTTTGCGGGAATTTGAACAATCGAAAAGAGAACAATCTCTGAGCCAATATAGAAGGTTTCTAAATGAACAAAATACATATTTTAGTATATTTGATTCACGTGGAAGAATTGTGTACCCATTAGCTACAGCTTCTTCACATATGAAGATAACTGAGGAAGATTGGGATAAGCTTTCTAATGGTCAAAATGTAGTGGTAAAACAAAACATCCAATGGGCTTCACAAGATGTCTCCTTAGTAGCGATTCCATCTCTGTCGAATGGTGATATTAATGGGGGCATTCTTTTAATTTCTCCGATAAGTGGATCAAGAGAGATGATAAGTGAACTTAATCAATCCTTATTTTACACCATTCTTATCGCACTTTTTGTTTCGGTATTATTAAGTTGGCTTCTTTCAAAAGTTCATGTGAACCGAATTGAGAAAATTAGAAGGGCAACGTCAAAAATAGCAAAAGGTAACTATGATGCTCACATCGAAACAGGCAATTTAGATGAAATTGATGAAATGGCAAATGATTTCAATAATATGGTGGATCAGCTTAAGTTATCAAACGAGGAAATTGTTCGTTTAGAAAACCGGAGAAGACAATTTATGGCGGATGTCTCCCATGAGCTACGAACACCGCTTACCACAATTAGTGGTGTTATTGAAGGGATGAGGAATAATATGATCCCTGAGGAAGAAAAGGAAAAAGGAATACAATTAGTGAGTGATGAAACTAAAAGACTAATTCGACTAGTAAATGAGAATCTTGATTATGAACGGATTCGATCGAACCAAATAACCTTAATGAAGGAAACAGTCCAGCTTAAGGAATTATTTGAAATAATGAATGAGCACTTAATTATGGAAGCGAAGAATAAACATAACACCATTCAACTTGATGTTGATGAAGAATGTGAAGTCCAAGTAGATTATGATCGATTCATTCAAATTTTAATTAATATTACAAAAAACAGTATTCAATTTACAGAAAACGGAACTATTTGGTTGCGTGGTAAGCAGACTTTGACAAATACCGTCATTGAAATTGAGGATACTGGAATTGGAATTGATCCAAGTGAGATTGAGTCAATTTGGAGCAGATTTTATAAAGCTGATTTATCGAGAACGAGCAATCAATTTGGAGAATTTGGATTAGGACTATCCATTGTTAAGAGGTTAGTTGAATTACATGACGGAACAATTGATGTGAAGAGTCAAAAGGGAAAGGGGACAATATTCAGAATAATTCTTCCAAAATAAAATAGGGGACTGGGACAAAAAGTAGTTCAGTCATGGTTAAACCCGAAGGATTAGGTGATCATATCCTTTCGGGTCTTATTTTTGTCTTTGATCTACATATTGTTGATTTTCGTTACATTTATTCCTTGATTCTTCATGTTTTGTTCATAGTTTAGTCATAGATGTTCGATAAGATAGAGAAACGAGTTCAAGCGAAGTACTTTCATTACATGAGAGGATAGTAGATTTCTATGAACTTAATAGGTCAAAGACTAAAGGAGTTACTATGATTGAAAAAATTTTAGCTAGCAAAAAAACAATTGTTATCTTAGCAGTTCTTATTTCTTTAGCTATAGGATTATCTGTCTTTTTAGCATTAAATAAAGATGTCGTAGCAAAGGTGGGAAGTGAGTCTGTAACAAAAGATGACTTGTACGCATTTTTTGTTTCACAAAATGGAGAAGCAGCGTTAGATTCACTTATCACTAAAAGTATTATTGAGCAAGAGGCAAAGAAGCAAGAGGTGAAAGTTTCAGATGAAGAAGTAGAAGCTGAGGTAGATGAACTTGTTTTATCCTATGGTGGAGAAGAGATGTTTAATCAAACATTAGCAACGAGTGGTTTAACGATGGAAGATGTTTTTGAAGATATGAAACTAAATCTTCAAATTGAAAAGCTTGTAGAATCTCGAATAGATGTGACGGAAGAAGAATTGCAAACGTATTTTGAGGAAAATAAGGAGTCCTTTGCAAAAACAAAGCAAATTCAAGCAAGTCATATTTTAGTTAAAGATGAAGATACGGCAAATGAAGTAAAAGATAAATTGAATGCTGGACAAGATTTCATTGAACTGGCACAAGAATATTCAACAGATACCGCATCCGCAGAATCGGGTGGTGACTTAGGATATTTTGGAGAAGGCAGTATGGTTGCTGAATTCGAAGAAGCAGCTTTTTCAATGAAAGTGGACGAAGTAAGTGAGCCAGTAAAAACCGAATATGGCTATCATATTATTAAAGTGACAGATATACAGGAAGCTTCCGAAGCAAGCTTTAATGAGAGTAAAGAAGAAATTACAACTATTTTAACTGACGAAAAAATGTCAACGGAATATCCAATCTGGCTAGAAGAGAAAAAAGAAGAATATGATGTAAAAAACTATTTAAGTAGGAACGAATAGGGACTCCGTTATATGGGGTCTTTTTTTATTACCTTGGATTAAGATTTTTGAGTGAGTAAAATGTTCCTATAAGATGTCAGGCGCCAATTCAACCTACAAATTGTAAAAGACCCTCCATACGGTAGATAAATAATGGTACAATGAAGTTAATTTTATTTTCAGAATAAAGAAAAAATGAGGGGGAGACCTTATGGAAAAGAATACGTTAGAAAAAGGGTATTTTGGAGAGTTCGGAGGTAGCTTTGTTCCGCCGGACTTAAAAAATGTTTTGGACATTTTAGATGAAAACTTTGAAAAATACAAAAATGACCCAGAGTTTGTAAAAGAATTTCATTATTATATGAAAGAGTATATCGGGAGAGAGAACCCACTTACATATGCTGAAAACTTAACGAAACAGGTGGGTGGTGCAAAAATCTATCTTAAGCGTGAAGATTTAAACCACACAGGAGCACATAAAATTAATAATGCAATTGGTCAAATTTTACTTGCAAAACGAATGGGTGCTACGCGAATTATTGCTGAAACAGGAGCAGGGCAGCATGGTGTAGCTACGGCAACAGCTTGTGCGATTGTTGGCGGAATGGATTGCACGGTTTATATGGGGAAATTAGATACTGAAAGGCAAGCATTGAATGTGTTTCGTATGGAGTTGTTAGGGGCAAAGGTAGTCCCGGTTGAAAAAGGTCAAGGACGTTTAAAGGATGCCGTGGATGAAGCGTTAAATGACTTAGTAGAGAATTATGAAAATACGTTTTATCTTTTAGGATCTGCCGTAGGACCTCATCCGTTTCCAACGATGGTCAAACACTTTCAATCAATCATAAGTGAAGAATCGAAAAAACAAATTCTAGAGAAAGAAGGCAAATTACCAAAGGCAGTTGTTGCTTGTGCTGGTGGAGGTAGTAATGCAATTGGTGCTTTCGCTCATTATCTTGATGAAAAAGATGTAAGACTTGTGGGAGTTGAGCCAGCTGAAGCGCCGTCCATTTCAGAAGGGACTCCAGCAGTTATTCATGGTTTTAAATGCTTAACATTATTAGATGAAAATGGAGATCCGAAGCCTACTTATTCTATTGCAGCGGGACTTGATTACCCTGGGATTGGCCCAGAGCATAGCTTTTTGAAAACAAGTAATCGAGCTGAATATGTGACGATTGCTGGTCAAGAAGCATTAGAAGCTTTTCAAGTATTGTCCAAAGTAGAAGGGATTATCCCAGCTTTAGAAAGTGCCCATGCAGTTGCACATGCTATGAAGCTAGCAAAAGAGCTAGATCAAGATGATTCCTTGATTGTAAATCTTTCAGGACGAGGAGATAAAGACGTCGAGCAAGTATATAAAATGCTAAAAGCATAAATATTGCGTGGATATATGTAACCACTTTTAACACCCAAAAAGGTAGCTGAACTATCTAGTTGGGTGTTTTTTTCTGGGAGTTGCTGTTATCACATCTTGTTCCTGCGTGATCTATTCCTTTATACCTATAGATCTCCTAGAATGATCGCTTGATGATGCGCTAACACACGTAGCTAAAGTGCATGTGATTATCCTTTTAGTGAGTGTCATTGCCATGGTTTACACTCTCTCCTCATTCGTATGACCGACATACGGCATTGAAGAGAGAGGTAAGTGGGAAATATCGTAGAAATAAGAAAATTACGTTTAATGAGAATGCTAGGCTTATTGGTACACTACGAGAGGCTATAACACGTATGCTTGATCAATTGAAAAAGCTCGTATCATTCATTACACTAGCGGCTATCTCACTATGGATCTTGAAGCTTTACAGGTATGTAGGTTATAGAATGTGATCTCCCTTTGGCAGGCTCTCTTGCAGGGATTTCATACCTCCTACTGATTGCACATCGGGAAAAAAACATAACATTGTTTAAAAAAATTTGATATTGAAACAAAATTTATATTAAACTGTGTAAGGACAAACTATATGTTGAAGATAAAAGTGAGGAATTTTACATGTTACATGAATTTAAGATAGATGTACCTTATAAAGTAGTTGATCAGCTAACAGATCAGTTGAATGCAGTTGGTATTTATCATCTTTATTACGAATCACCAATTGAAATTATTAAAGTTCAAAATGGATACGGATATGAAGAGAAGGAAGAACAAGAGGTTGAATTAAAGATCTACGCAAGTGATATAGAAGTCGAGAATCTTCCTGAAGCTTATTTTTCCCTTATCACTGAAACACTCTCCATCTCAAAGGATGATATTGTTCACTCTGCTCAAGATGAGACGGACTGGGAGCAATCCTATGATTTTAACGACATTGATTTAGGGAATAATTGGATGATTCAATATCCTTCTTCAACGGAAAACTACGAAAATAAAAATGTGTTGAAGTTTGATCCTCTTGCTGCTTTTGGTACAGGATTACATGAAACGACACAGGGTTGTTTACGAATGATTCTTGAAAAAGAATTTAAAGGGAAAACCGTATTAGATTTAGGAACTGGGTCAGGTATGCTTGCTATTGCAGCTTCTCTTAAGGGAGCAAGCAAAGTGGTAGCTGTGGATTATGAGGATGTGGCAAGAGAGCTATTGCATAACGCAGAATTGAATTCAGTAGTGAATGATCTTCAAGTTGTACAAGCAGATCTTATTACTGGAGAATATAAAATTACAGATCATTATGACTATATTTTCATTAATATCGGTGCAAATGAAACAATGAGTATTATTGATCGACATCAGCTTTTACACTTTAGTAATGAATTTATCATCTCTGGTCTTGTTGAATGGCACATTGATCAGCTTATTGAGAAGTTTCAGGTAGAAGGATTTTCAATTAAGGAAAAAACACAAACAAATGAATGGGTAACAATTCACTTTACAAAAGCGTAAGAGTTTCTAAAGGTGGTTCTAATTGAATCATCTTTTTTTGTTGCTGATTATATGGTTTTTCTGTGGCAAGAAAGGAGAGAAGGAGGAAATCTTTTTTCAAAGAGGAAAAATCCTTCTTTCCAAATCAAGTAGCTTCGTTTAAAATTAATTGTTGGAAAATGTTGATAAGTTTGAGGTGTGAATGTGAAGGAAAAACTAGAAGAGTTTATTGTTCAGAGCTTAGATTTTTTACCTGCTGAACTTGTGGTGATTATTGTTTCAGCACTGCCAATACTAGAATTACGTGGTGGGCTACCGCTAGGGTATTTGCATTATGATTTTTCCTTAATGAAAGCTTCATTATTGAGTATTCTAGGCAATGTCTTACCGATTATTCCCGTATTATTTTTATTTCAGCCTTTAAGTAAATGGCTTACACGATTCAAATGGTATAAAAGAATGTATGATTGGCTTTATACTCGAACGATGAAGAAAAGTAGTAGTGTAGAAAAGTATGGAGCGATTGGACTTATGCTATTTACGGCTCTGCCACTTCCAACAACAGGTGCTTATAGTGCTTGTGTAGCAGCCATTATTTTTGGCATTCGTTTTAAATATGCGTTCCTTTCAATCACAGCTGGAGTTCTTGTGGCAGCTTTCATTGTAGCAATTGGTCTCGCATCCTTTTCGCTATTTTAATTTTTCGTTATAATTATTAAATATCCATAGCTACATATGTTATCATAGACTATATTTCATTTGATAAAGGAGATTATTATGGAAAAAGTACTTATTTTCGGTCATAAAAATCCTGATACAGACACAATTTGTTCTGCAATTGCTTATGCGGATCTAAAGAATAAGCTAGGACAACCTGCTGAACCTGTTCGGTTAGGTGAGGTTAGTGGCGAGACTCAATTTGCTCTTGATACTTTTAAAAAAGAAGCACCACGATTCGTAGAAAAAGTTGCTGGAGAGGCTAGTGGCGTTATTTTAGTAGACCATAATGAACGTCAACAAAGTGCTGATGATATTAATGAGGTTCGTGTTCTTGAAGTCATTGATCATCATCGTATCGCTAATTTTGAAACGAGTGATCCCCTGTACTATCGTGCAGAGCCGGTTGGCTGTACTGCAACAATTTTAAATAAGATGTATAAAGAGAAAGGCGTAGCTATTGATCAGGATATAGCAGGATTAATGCTATCGGCGATCATCTCTGATTCACTTTTATTTAAATCTCCTACTTGTACACAAGAGGATATAGATGCTGCAAAGGAATTAGCTGATATTGCTGGTGTTAATGCAGAAGAATATGGCTTAGAGATGCTTAAAGCTGGTGCTGATTTAAGCGATAAAACAGTTGAACAATTAATCTCCCTTGATGCGAAAGAATTCCAGATGGGTTCAAGTAAAGTGGAAATTGCCCAAGTAAATGCCGTTGATACAAATGATGTGTTAGGGAACAAAGCTGAGGTGGAAGCGGCATTAACTAAGGTTGTTAATGAGAAAGGCTTAGACCTATTCTTATTCGTCGTAACAGATATCTTAACAAACGATTCAGTTGCTCTAGCAATTGGTAAGGAAACAGCTAAAGTGGAGCAAGCTTTTGATGTGACTCTTGATAACAACCAAGCGACACTAAAAGGTGTAGTTTCTCGTAAGAAGCAAATCGTTCCTGTTTTAACAGAAGCTTTCTCTAAATAATCTCCCTAAAAGGGGCAATAGTAAACCCGAATTATCGGATGATATTTTCATGAATATCTTCCCTAATAATTCGGGTTTTTATTTTTCGAATCTTCTCATGATGGGAGAGTTAAAAAATCCACTTAGATAAGTTGCCTCCAAAGTCCTTCCTTATGCAAAAAGTTCTAGTTTTGATTACTCGTACATATGTATGAGATAAATTAAACCCTTTTCAATCTTCCATTTTTAAGATAATCTAAAATAAATGTATTTTTTCAAATATTTACTAGCTGAAGTAGAAAGCCTGAGTATTTTTACTTCACATCATTAGAGGGAATTTGATAATTGGAGTTTGTGAATATGCCTACTGATATCCTTATTTATATTGTGTTAATGGCAGTTGCTGGTGTGTTAAATATTTTGCTAGGTGTGTATGCGTATAATAAGAGGGAAAAATTCAGAGGGAGTAAAACGTTCATTCTAATATGTGTATTCACCTCAATTTACACGTTTGGACATGCCTTTGAGCTAGCTAGTCAAGAATTGAATGTAATCGTATTTTGGACTTATTTTCAATATATTGGTATCCCTTATCTCGCTCCACTTAGTTTAATATTAGTCATTCAATACACTGGACTTGAAAAATTCTTAACAAAATGGAATAGACGATTTCTCTTTTTTATACCGGCGCTGACAACGTGTGTGGTTTGGACCAATCATTGGCACAATCAATTTTATCACACTATATTTTTAAAAACAGAGATCTATCCAATGATTCAATTTGTGATTGGCCCATGGTATATTGTTCACGGCAGTTATACGTTTGGATGCATGTTAGCAGGTGGACTAATCCTATTACATTATTGGAGACAAACAAAATCAACTTATTGGAAACAGATTTTTGTCTTATTACTAAGTATATACTTACCTTTGGTTTCTGCCTTTCTATACCTACTGGGCTATACACCTTATGGAATGGATCCTGTTCCAGTTGTCATGAGCTTGACTTCCATTATGTATATATGGGCTTTTTTATCAACTAGTTTATTAGAATTAGCACCAATTGCAAGGGGATTAATCTTTGATAGCATGCGAGATGGAGTGCTAGTTTTAGATTCCACTTTACGAATAGTCGATTTTAATCATGCAGCCACAAAGCTGATTGCCAATCTAGATGATCAGTCCATTGGACAGGAGATTCATTCATTGTGGAAAGGGATAGATAGTGATCGTTATTTCTTTCCTTCCATTCACCACTATAATCAAAAAGAAGAGTACGAATTAGAGTGGACGGGAAAACACTCTTCCTACCAAATTCGTTCCACACCTGTTCGAAAAAAAACAGGAGTTACTGTTGGAAGTACAATTGTCATTGCGGATGTAACAGAACAAAAACAATTACATAATAAGCTCATTCATATGGCTTATATGGACGGGTTAACAGGTATCTTAAATCGACGGGCGTTTCTCGATAAAAGTGTCCAGTTAATGGAGGAGCATGCTAAGCAAGACGATATTTGTACGATGATTCTATTCGACATTGATTATTTTAAGAAGATTAACGATACATACGGACATCATATTGGAGATGAAGCAATTCTTCATGTTGTGTCTGTTTGTAAACAGTTTCTCCAGCCTAAAGATTTATTCGGGAGATATGGTGGTGAAGAATTTGTCATATGCTTACCATCCGCTAACTTGATAGAAGGCATTGAATATGCAGAACTTCTTAGAGTAGGGATAGAGAATACCCCTCTTGAAATGAATCATCTTTCGATTCCAATGACTGCAAGTTTTGGGGTGACAGAAGCATTAAGACATATACCTATTGAAGAGGTTTTACGAAATGCAGATCTTGCCTTATATGAATCGAAAAAACAGGGCAGAAATGTAGTACATATGGCAAAAGACTCAAAGGTCATTCTTCATGCTAACCCAAGGTTATTAAATAAATAATCTCATTCAGAGCTTTCTATCATGTAGAAAGCTTTTTTAGTGCCTAGCATAACATTCAGTACCAAAGCAATCTTTTTCAGCAAATAAAGTAAGCTGCCTATCAAAAAGCCCAAAAAGATGTGCCGATGAAGCCATTGCGACAGACCGACATGCTTTTTAGAACATAAGCGATGAGCTAGGTTTACGAATAGCACATTGGAATTTGACTCGCTTTCTTTAACCTTATATATTTTTACTATGTGAACTGAACAAGACTGATGATCTTCATAGAGGAGGATGAATTTGACAAGAGGGAAAGACCAAAGAACTAAAATTTTAGATGCAGCAATGAATATTTTTGGGAAAAATGGGTATTACGAAACGAAGATCGTAGATATTGCTGAGCAGGCAGGTGTCTCAAAAGGGACGATTTATATTTATTTTTCTTCAAAGGAAGAACTCTATATTGAGGCACATGAACGGGAATTTCGTCAATATTTAGCCCACCTTCATCATGAAGTTGGTAAATTTACAACATTTAAAGAAAAACTTTTGTGCATTGCCGAAAAGCAATTAGTGGTTTTTTATAAAGATCGCCAGACACCTAATAAATATCTGCAAGCCTACAATAACGATCCCAAAATGATTAAATGCTTGCATGACTTTCTTGATCATTATCATAAATATGTTGTTACATTAATGAGATCTGAGGGAATAAGTAACCCAGAGGAGCATGCGAAGGCGTTTATTGGAATGTTAGAGAGCTATAAGCGTGATATCTTTTTTAATCCCAACTTCGACTATGCCATGCTGCTTCAAACCGTTCTTTTTGTTGTTGAGTTATTTTTAAATGGATGTCAAAAGGATTAATTCTTACTTTTAACTAAGAAAATCCTCTGCATGAAGAGTACCCATTGGTCATAAATTAGTTCAGTATCATTTTAGTATACTAGGTTAATTATTGGTTTTCGATACCCGTTGGTCAGTTTGCGGACGACGATGTGAAAAGCAAACAAGATAGAGGAGGAACCTATGTTTCAATTATTGATTAAACGTCCGAAAGTAACATTAACATTTTTGACCTTACTGATTATTATCGGTGTTTTGACAGCTTTTCAGCTTTCTAAAAGAGAAATACCTGAAATTTCTGTTAATGTTGGCACAATTACAACCGTGTATCCAGGAGCTGTTCCGGAATTAGTAGAGAGATCCATTACAAATCCGCTTGAAGAAGAGCTAGAGTCGATAAATGGTATTAAGGAGATGACGTCTGTATCGGGTGCGGGTATTTCAAGTATTGTCCTTGAATTGACAGATGACGTGGATCGAGACAAAGTGTTCTCTGATGTCCGTCAGGCTGTTTCTGATACGAGTAACTCCTTTCCAGAAGATGCTTTGAACCCTGTTGTGAATTCAGATATCCAAACGGGTGCATTATCTTCCTATCATATAGTAAGTGACGATCGTGAATTACTTCAGGAGCAAAGAGAGCTTCTTTTATCTTGGCAAAAAGAGATTGAAAAAATTGATGGTGTACGTAAGGTTTCATTTAAAGGAATAATGGAAGATCAATACTTACTGACACTCGATCAAGAAAAAATGGATGAAAATCAAATTTTATTCCCAGATATCTTAACTACTATTAATAAGGAATTAGAAATTACGCCACTAGGAAGTCAAGAAATTGACAATGTTAATAAACAATTATCATTAAATCACATAGAAAATATTGAAGAAATAGAAAAGGTTTTCGTGAAAACATCATCTGAAGGCGAAGATATTTTCATAGGAGATATTGCTACGTTGGAGCTAGTACCTAAAGAAAAGCCAAGTCTAGTTCAATATAA
The DNA here is from genome assembly GCF_001889165.1 of Bacillus weihaiensis. Lineage (GTDB taxonomy): Bacteria > Bacillota > Bacilli > Bacillales > Bacillaceae > Metabacillus > Metabacillus weihaiensis. The sequence continues at coordinate 777,912 of NZ_CP016020.1, forward strand.
CGATACGCCAGCTCTATCAATGACAGTCCTTCAAGAAAAAGGGGTTGATATCCCTTCATTACACAAAAAAGTCAATGAAAAAGTAGAAGAATTAGCAAGTGATCTACCTGATAACACTGAGTTAGATATGTATTATACTCAAAATACCATTGTTGGGAAGATCTTTACTGATTTAGGAACGTCCTTTTTAATCTCTATTTTAGTTGTTGTACTGGTGACCCTGCTTGGATTAAATGTTAATTCGGCAATCTTGGTTGCAATTGCAATTCCATCATCAATTGCTTTAGGATTAATTCCGCTGCCATATATGGGAGTCGACCTGAATCAAATTTCAATTATTGGAATGATTATTGCTTTAGGTATTTTAGTTGATGATGCAATTGTTATTAATGATAATATTCGTAGACGTTACGTATTAGGTGATAAACCATTAGAAGGTGCTCTTAAAGGATCAAAAGAGGTTCGAGTTTCGATTATTACATCTACGTTAGCAATAGTTTTTACATTTTTACCTCTTACTTTTATTACGGGTTCAAACGGTGCATTTATTAGAGCCTTGCCATCTGTTCTTATTACGACCATTATCGGTTCAACCATTATTGCGTTAACCATTGTGCCGATTTTCTTAGTTTGGAGACAGAAACGTTTTGAAGAAAAAGCGAAGAAGAAAAATAAGAAGATGAGAGATGGGTTATTGGGGAAACCTCTTGAGGCTTTGGCAGCTTGGTATAGTGACAAAATCTTGAGAAAAGTTGTAAAATTTCCTATGCGTTTCGGCTTATCCGTATTGATTTTCTGCACACTGGTTTATGGGCTCGTTCCTTTTATCCCAGTCGTATTCTTTCCAAGTGCTGACAGAGAGGAAGTAACAATTACTGTTACTTTACCACCAGGAGAGACGATAGAAAGTACGGATGACTATTTATCCGAAATACGATCTTTTTTAGAAGAAGAAGATAAAAATATCTATGAAGTCACGACGTTTGTTGGTACAAGTGAACCAGGGTTATTTGGTAGTGTTGTATCAAATCCTGGTGAAAATATTGGTCAATTAGTCCTTAGGGTGGAGAGGGAATCTCAATCTGCATCTGAAACCATAGAAAGATGGGAGGATACGCTAAGAGAAAGGTATTCTGATGCGGTTATTTCCATGTCAACGATTGAAGCAGGACCACCGGTAGGAGCGCCAATTGCGATTACAGTATCAGGTGAGGAACTTGATGAACTGATGTCTGCAGTCGACGAAATGAAAGAGGATATTACTGGTATTGATGGAAGTGGTGCAGTACTAGATGATGTAGGAAAGCCTCGCCCAACCATTACGTATGTTCCTGTAAGAGAGGAGCTTCAAAAGCATGGTATTACTCCAAGTGAGATCAGTGAACAAATCCGTCTTATCACAGATGGTGTTCCAATGGGAACCTATGATAATGGTGTCACAAGTCGTGATTTCACCATAAAATTAGATGGAGTTGAGGCTGGAAAAGCGGTTGATTTAGAAGAAATTGAATTACCTTCTAAAACTCAAGCCGGTCAAGGTCCACCAGAGCTTGTTCCTTTATCTGACTTACTCTCGGTAGAAGAGGGAGAGGAAATTCAATCAATTCCTCATACTGATGGTGAACGTACGGTCACAATTAGAACGTATCCAAAAGACGAACAAAAAGCTCAGGTAGAAGAAGAGATTCAGAAACTAGCAGATGAATATACGACAGATTCCATTTCCGTATCTGTTGGAGGAGAATCATCTGCACGCTCAGATTTCTTTGTGGAAATTGGTAAGCTATTTATCATTGTTGTGTTCTTAATTTATCTTTTAATGGTTGTTCAATTTAATTCTTTAAGAATTCCGTTGTTGATTATGAGCTCTGTTTATTTAGCCGTATCGGGAGCGATGATAGGATTATTCATCACCCAAACAGGCCTAGGATTTATGGCAATGATGGGAATCGTTTCACTTGCAGGTATCGTTGTACGGAATGCTACAGTGTTTATTGAATTTATGGAGCAACGTTTAAATGAGGGAGCAAGCTTGGTGGAAGCAGTTGTGGAGTCAGGTCAAGCAAGGCTTCGTCCGGTTGTTTTGACTGCTGTTACTTCTATGGGAGCTTTATTACCAATTGCTTTTAGTGGCGATGTTCTCTTTACACCACTTGCTATTTCTATTATTTCAGGAATTTTCTTTTCAACAATCTTTACCTTACTGTTCGTACCAGCCTTTTATACGTTAATTAAAAGGAAAAAAGTGAATAGCACGGAAGAAGGCTAAGAGGTAAATCTGGTTTTGACCAGAAAGCTTCTAGTGGTAGAGCCTGTTATTCTTTAGTTGAAGACATAAAAAACATAACAATTCCGAAAAGGAAAGAGGTTGGGTCAAAACTCAATCATTTTTTAAAAAGACGAACGATTATCATTTAACACGTTGTTGTGGTGGAAGAACAAGTACGTTCCATTCCGCTGCATCCACTTGCTTTCCGCGGAGTAAAATTAACATTATATGCATAAACAATACATGTAGTGACAAAGAATAAAACCCGAACGATATGGGAGATTTTCATTGGAAATCACCTAATAGTTCGGGTTTCTCATTAACTAAAAACACTTATGTCCCAGCCTCTTCTAGTAAAATCTTTTTTTACCTTATTATAAGCCCGTGTTTTTCCTTTAATGAGTCTGGAGCAATTTTTATCATTCTGTCTAATATAAAGGTTGCGATTACAAGATCATCTAGTACCCCAAGGACAGAAAGGAAGTCTGGAATAAGGTCAAAAGGAAAGAAGATATATACGAGTAAAAGGCTGACTCCCAAGACTTTTTTTGAGAGAGGTACCTGCTTTGTTAGAAAAAAATCCTTTAGGAACGGAATAAATTTCCAAAAAGTTAAGATGAATTTGAATCGCTTGATAAATTTCATTTGTTTTCAACACTCCTGGATCATTCTGGAAGATTTCCTGTTAATGAACATAAATAATGTCAAGGTCTTTACTTTCAACACCTTCGTTAAAAACGAGTCTAGTCTTAAAACGATAAGAGATCGACTGTGAGGAAGGTGTAAGAGTTTCTGGTAATTGAAAGGTGAAATGTAGATGGTTTGTCTCTTCAGAATGAATAACTTTAGAAGATAAGATTGTTACTGTATCTACAACCGTTTCTTTCTCAGTTTTATGGTCAATTCTCATTAAATCACATTCAATTCGCCTAAGACGTTGTTCAATAGTACCGCCTTTAATTAAGAAGTGGCCTTTGATGAGTTCACCTTTATGATAATGTGACTTAGGTAAAATAAGGTCAATTAAAGCAGATCCAACTCCTAACAAAGACATATATTTTCGCAAAAGCATCATCGGTTTCCTCCATTGTTAGTTATTTTTGTAATCTTTTCATCAACACGTTTTTCAATTACGTCTAGCAGCTCTTTATTTTTAAGAAGTTCTTCCTTGTTTTGTTTAATTAACTCAAGATAGGATTTTTTCTTGGTAAACATTTTTCATTTCTCCTTTAGTAAAGGGATTTAAATGTAGAACCGGTCGGTAGAGGCTTTTTGATTGATGTATCCTAAAGTGAGCAACGTCTTAATCGATAACATCGTATAAAAAAAAACCTTTACCACATATGGTAAAGGTTTTTAAAGAAATAAAAGGACCTTTACCAAAATAGTAAAGGTCTTGCTAACAACCAAGGTTGCCAACAAAGCCGAGAAGGTGAAATTCCTTCTGTAATGACGACTTTATTGTAAAAGCTACTCCCCTTTAGGAGACCGATTCAATTATATACATTAATAATAAACGAGAAGTAGCGTTTAGTCAATATAGAAATCAACTAGTGGAATACACTAACAAGAAAGTATGAAAATTAGTTTTTCATCAACGCTTCTAGTAATTGCATGGGTATCGGAAACTGATCTTGATCGATTTTCACGATCATTTCATCAGAGTTAGTTTCTTTATCTAAATGCTTTAATACATTCACTTCTTTATTTAATTGCTCCATTTTTTTATCTAGCATCATAGCTTTAGTTGCGGCATCTTTAAGTTCGGTTAAAAGATGTTCGGGAATATCTTTATTATATTTATAGTAGATTTTATGCTCCAGACTTGCCCAAAAGTCCATAGCGATGGTTCTGATTTGAATTTCTACATACACATTTTCTTCACGATCGGACATGAAGATTGGAATTTGCAAAATAAGATGAAGACTTTGATAGCCATTTGGTTTTGGTGTCTGGATATAATCCTTACTTTCTACAATAGTAATATCCTTTTGATTTGCAAGCATGTTACGTATTTCATATATATCTGATATAAAAGATACCGTGATCCGAATCCCTGCTATATCACGAACTTGGTCTTTAATAGATTGTAATGAGTAGGGAATCCCTTTCTTCGCCACTTTCTTCATCAGACTTTCTGGAGATTTGAGTCTTGATTTTACATGTTCAATAGGATTGTAATCATGTATATACGTAAATTCATCCTTTAAGATATTAATTTTCGTATTTACTTCATCAATTGCAAATTTATATGCCATCATAAAACGAGTCATTTCTACTTTCATTTTCTTTATGTCATTTATATCAATTTGTTGGATCACGTTAAGTAATTCCTCTCTAATCAGAATTTAACTAGTATGTTGGGATGTGGAATTGCTCTCTATAAGCTTTTCCAACACTTCTGGGGGAAAAATGAGTCTGCAAATGATCTTTGCTAATTCAACATAGTTTGTTTTATTCGGTTGATATTGATTAATTTCTATTATAGAGGCGGACAAACTCATAATGGACCAAGCTGTTATGCTACTATCTAAGTCAGTCCAACTAAGTCCTTGTTCTTTAGCTGTTTCAAGCTTTTGCATGATTTTTTTATGAATCCTTGTTTGGTTTTCTTTGATTATTTCATTAATCTGTTGATCTTTTAGCAATTCCGGAAATAATTTTTGAAGTCCTAATTGTTGAAAGTGACAATCATGGGTTTCTAATTGTTGAGCAATATAGGAAATGGGATCGTTATTTGTCCAATTTAATTCCGGTGGAATGATTTTGTCTACATAATCTTCGATGATTGACATCAGAAGCTGACGTTTATCTTTAAAATAGCGATAAAAAGTGCCAGTTGCCACATGAGCATGTGCTGCAATTTCTTTCGCGTTTGTCTGCTCCCATCCTTTTTCAATAAATAAGGTACGACCACTTTCTAGTAGAGCTAGTCTCTTCTGTAAAGCACGTTTTTGCTTTGGAAGAGAGGGGTATTCACCAATTAACTGGTGTTCTTGTTCCTTTGCCATCATGACCACCTCACAAGCATCATACCATAAAAAAAATATAACCTGAACTGAAGTTCACGTTTGTTGACAGCCTATATTATGGATGTGATATGATTACTAATATTATAAATATAGGCTGTAAAGGTTGTTAATCGTCTAAAAACAGGTGCCTAATTATCCCCTTGGTACAAGGATTTTTCTCTGATTGGGTAGAGCCGCTCTTTTCTTGTTTAGCGATTGATAACTTGTTTTTTTAAAAAGTCGTAGTAATAGCTACGGGTAAGAAAAGAGTATAATAGTCTTCGGAAATTAATTAAAGGAATATTCAAAAGGATAAAGAATTATAATAAATTAATACGTGTGGGAAGGTGTTGGGGAAAATGACGATAGAGGCAAACAATGGAGTTAAGATTAACTCAACCATTTCATTAAAAGGAATCGTGAAGGCGATTTTTCAAGATTCAGTTCACGTTCAAATAGGTGGGAAAATCATCACAATGCCAATTACTGATTTTAAGGGATTAACAGGTGAAGAGAATAAAGGAAAAATAAAGTGATAGAATAAGAGGATGCTTCTGTTAGGGGAGGCATCCTCTTTACTATTATTTAAACCAGCCTTTCTCTTTTGATTGAGTAATGGCTTCTATACGATTTTTGACATCAAGCTTTTCGAGGATCGTTGAGATGTAGTTCCTAACTGTTCCTGTTTTAAGGCTTAGTTGATCAGCAATTTCCTTCGTATTTAGTCCGTCGGCAACTAGTTCTAAAACTTCTTTTTCTCGTTCGGTTAAGGGATTTTCTTCGCTATAAACATCATCCATTAATTCTGGTGCATAAATTCTTTTTCCGGACATAATATCTCGTATACAACTGGCTAATTCTTCACTTGGACTATCCTTAAGAAGATACCCCTTAACACCTGCTTTTAATGCCCTTTGGAAATAACCAGAGCGTGAGAAGGTAGTAAGGATAATCACTTTACTGTCTGTATCTTTCAATTTTTCAGCTGCTTCTAATCCTGTCATACCTGGCATTTCAATATCCATAATACACACATCTGGTTGATGCTTTTGAACAAGCGTTAAGGCTTCTTCCCCATTTGTCGCTTTTCCGACTACTTCCATATCATCCTCAAGGTTTAGTAATGATCCTAATGCTCCTAATAACATTTGCTGGTCTTCCGCAATGACTATTTGAATCATCCATAACACTCCTAATCTATCTGTTTCACAATATTCGGTACAATTATTTGTAACGTTGTTCCTTGATCTGCCGTTATTTCAAGGTGGCCATTCACAAACTCTAGCCGTTCCTTCATACCTGAGAGCCCATTACCTTTAGTGAAGTTTTCTGTATCGATCCCGATGCCGTTGTCCTTTACAACAATACTAGTATCATTCTCAGTTTGTTTAATGGAAATATGACAAGTTGTTGCTTCACTGTGTCTTACAACATTTGTAACAGCTTCTTTTAAACACATACTTAAGATGTTTTCTGTTAGTAAAGGGACATTTGATAAAGCGATACTTCCTTCTGTAGTGAGGTTGATTTCCGCTGCATCTACAATTTTGCGTACATGAATCATTTCTTCCTTTAAACGAATTCCACGCATTTGCGATACCATTTTTCTTACCTCATTTAAGGCGGTTCGTGCAGTTTGTTGGATATCCTTCATTTCGTTCTTGGCTTGCTCTGGATCCTTTTGGATGATTTTCCTCGCTAGATCGCTCTTAAGGCCTATCATCGAAAGCTTCTGTCCTAATGTATCGTGGAGATCTCGCGCTATGCGCTGCCTCTCTTCTAAAATGACCAATTCAGAAATACGTTTATTAGCATCCTCAAGCTTTTCCTGAAGCTGATCTCGTTCTTTCTTATTGTAAATACTAAAGGGGAGAAAGACGGTACTTAAGGAACTAATAATAACAAAGGGTAGTTGTTTCAAAAAGAGTGCCTCATGTAGAACGATACTAAAATTAATGCCAACTGCCGCGCTGACTAGGTGGACTATATATAAAGTAAGAAAACCAGAGCGATTTTTAATATTTCCTATAAAATATGCGATGTAAAAGGAAAAATAGAAATAATTAAATAAATAGGTCGATGTAAAGGAAATGCCAATGAGAACACAGGTTAAAACATAAACTCTCCATTTCCTAGCGAGAAAAGCATATCTTAAGGTAATAAAAAATAAGACTGTTAGAATAATTCCTGTAATTACTTCAGCTGTTGAGGAGGATTGAAAAATAAAATAAAACGGTAAGATGCTTAAAAATGCCCATATATAAGGAGAAAGTCCATTTAGTTTTTGAGTTTGTAGTATTTTTCTCTTCATAATAGTAACCCTACTTTAAAATATACTAATTCTATAGAATTTATTTTACCATATATTTCAATAGAATAGATGAAGAGGATAAAGAGTAGATGCTGCATTAAAAAATGAAATCATCAAAACTTTATCCTCAATTAATTGGTGTTTATTTTTGTAGTTTAGATAATTGATTAAATCCAACAAATTTTTTAGCCTGTGTGTCCCATAGACGGAATTTTAGTGATTTTAAGCTAGTTGATAATGTAATCGTCGGAACGTGTTGAAGTGGCTGTGTATTATTATGAGCGTCTTCAAGCTTGTAATTCGGTACTCTTGGACTAAGATGGTGTACATGGTGATAGCCAATATTACCAGATAGCCATTGTAGGAATTTTGGAAGCTTGTAAAAGGAGCTACCTTCCACAGCAGCCATGACATATTCCCATTCATCATTTTTTTCATAATAAGAGTCCTCAAATGTGTGCTGCACATAGAATAACCAAATTCCAATTGATCCTGAGATTAAAAAGATTGGAACTTGAACTAATAAAAATGGAACGGTACCAAGTAACCAACAGAATAGAGCAATTAATACAACGATTGCTACATTTGTTAAGTAAGTATTTATACGTTCAGGGCGTCTAGCACCAGGTTTGTTAAATCGATTTTTAATTAAGAATTGATAGATTGGACCTAAGCCAAACATGATAAATGGATTACGGTAAAGTCTATATTTGATTTTCCCCCATAATGGTTGTGCTAAGTATTCATCAACAGTTAAAACCCAAATGTCACCTGTTCCTCTTTTATCAAGATTTCCACTTGTCGCATGATGAATGGAATGATCATGTTGCCATTGGCTGAAAGGGAAAAGCGTGAAGATTCCAGTAATCGTACCTACCACTTTATTGGCTGTCCTATTTTTGAAAAATGAGTAGTGGCAGCAATCGTGAAAGATAATAAACATCCTAACGAGAAAGAATGCTGCTAAAATGGTAATGGGCAATGTTATAAAATAAGAAATACTTAAGCTTTGATACGCAAGGAACCAGAGAAGTAGAAATGGAATAAACGTCGTGATTAGCTGTGTAATACTTGATTTTAAGTCTGGACCTTCGTATGGAGAAACTTGTTTTTTTAAATTCCTTTGTAGTTGTTTACTCATATTAAAATTCCCTTCTATGTCTGTCTAGATTAAGAATGTTATGGCGAATTTACTTTTCTATCGTGCTTCTAATGAAAGTATATCGTGCTTCTAATGAAAGGTGTAGACATAGGTGTCATGCAGAGAGTATGACAAATGTCATAAATCTTAGAAAAAGTAAGATATAATGCTTCTTTTAATAGGAAGAACATAAAAAAGATGGACGTTTCTCTATAAAACATATCCAAAAATTCAATGAAAAAAACTTGTTTTTAATGCCTTTTTAAAAGATTTTGTTTTTAGTTAAAAAGTATAAGTAGACCTTTGCACATTGAGAGATTATTGCTGGCTCGAGAATAATGTTAATTCTTCTATGTAGAGCAATATAGCGTACCTCACTTGCAGATTGTATTCATTGGAAAATAAAAAAAATTTAAAAGTAGTCTTTATTTAAAAATTTAGAAAAATCTGTTAGATTTAAACAAAAGCGGAAGATTTGGAGGAAAAGAATAACATTATTTCAAATAAAGTTATACTAATACCTTTAAATTCTTTAAATTTTTATTTATAATAAGAACAATGGAAAATGAAAGGGCTTTATTCGTACTAAGTTTTGATGAGGAAAGAAGACAATCATGATCATCACCTTTAAACAGAAGAGAGAAAAATTCTTTTCTTAGAAAAAAGAATGTAAAGGGGAGTTATGTAAATGGAAAGAAGCTTATCAATGGAATTAGTTCGTGTAACAGAAGCGGCAGCTTTAGCGTCTGCTCGCTGGATGGGAAGAGGAAAGAAAGACGAAGCTGATGATGCTGCAACAACGGCGATGAGGGATGTGTTTGACACAATTCCGATGAAAGGAACTGTGGTTATAGGTGAAGGGGAAATGGATGAGGCGCCGATGCTTTATATCGGAGAGAAACTTGGAAACGGCTATGGACCAAGAGTGGATGTTGCTGTAGATCCATTAGAAGGAACAAGTATCGTAGCATCAGGAGGATGGAATGCCCTAGCTGTCATCGCTGTTGCCGATCATGGCAATTTACTTCATGCTCCAGATATGTATATGGATAAGATTGCGGTAGGTCCAGAGGCTGTAGGACAAATTGATATTAATGCTCCTCTTATTGACAATATTAAAGCTGTTGCAAGAGCTAAGAATAAAGATATAGAAGATGTTGTGGTAACGATCTTAAATCGTACTAAGCATGAAAAAATAGTTGCGGAGTTACGTGATTTAAGAGTACGAATTAAGCTAATTAACGATGGAGATGTGGCTGGTGCGATTAATACCGCCTTTGATCATACTGGTGTTGATTTACTTTTAGGTCAAGGTGGAGCGCCAGAAGGTGTACTAGCAGCTGTAGCGTTAAAATGCTTAGGCGGAGAATTACAAGGCAAGCTTGTTCCTTATAATGATGAGGAAATGAAGCGATGTGTGAAAATGGGACTTGATGTAAATAAAGTCTTAATGATGGATGATTTAGTAGCTGGTGATGACGCTATTTTTGCTGCTACAGGTGTTACTGACGGAGAGCTATTAAAAGGAGTTCAATTTAAAGGCTCAATTGGGACAACTCAAAGTCTGGTATTAAGAGCAAAATCAGGAACAGCTAGATTTATAGATGGTCGACATAGTTTAAACAAAAAACCGAATTTAGTATTTAAATAAGATTCCCTTAGTACTTTTAGGGAAAAAAATATATCAGGATAGTAGCGTGAATTCACAGCGAATTCACGCTTTCTCTATTTTAAAGCCAATATTAAAGCTTTTTTCGTATAGATTGTTGCTTTTGTGAAAAATCCTAAGTGTCAGATGTCCGCTTTTAATATAAGGTTTTTCTCTCTGTATAGAGAAAGTAGCTCCTCTCTTTCTTGTTTACTTGGTTTACATGTGTGAAAGAGGGCTATCTCCTTTGAAGTTACTAGTAAAATAGAAATAAAGTGTTAGAAAAGAATCTTAGTAGATAACAAACACTCTGATTTTTTCCTTTGAGGTGTCCTGGCACATTGGAGGCTTATCCATAATCTATATTTGTGAGAAGGAATCATAAAAAATGGATGATTACGTTACTTGTATTAGTTGTCATAGTTGGTGGAGGTGCCACTTTATACGGAAGCATTACTAATAATAAAAAAGCTGAAACGACCTCAACTGTAGGGACGTAAACAGAGGCGTAAATCGTGCATCAAGAGGAGATCACGCGAATCTCTCATCTGAGGCATCATTACACATGCTACTTGCGAGAGGCGACCAGGTCCGCTCAAGAAAAATTATCGTTAATGTACTAAATAATAGCTACATGCTGTTCATAATGAACAAAACGGAAGAATCGAAAAGTAGTTCTGAGGAAAAACAATAGACATACATTTTAGTGTAGCGTATAATAAACTAATCATTAGAATCCAAAATAAACTTCCAACGTAAAGGGGAGTAGCGTCAGGTTCAACCTGAAACAAAGTCGTCAATACATGAACTTTTGTTCATCGGCTTTGTTGGCATATAGTTATGTGCTTAGCGAGACCTTTGCCACTATGGCAAAGGTCTCTTTTTTTTGGGTTGTATTCTCTTAAAGCTCTTATCATATGTGCAGAAATGTTCTAAGTATAAGAGTTTTAAGCGAAGATGAAAAAGAATAGGAGGTACATAGTATGGAGATGGAATTCCTTTCCGCACTTTTAGCTATTGTCGTTATTGATCTAGTGTTAGCTGGAGATAACGCCATTTTAATTGGGCTTGCAGCAAGAAATTTACCAAAGGAGCAACAAAAGAAAGTCATCTTATGGGGTTCTTTAGGAGCAATTCTTATTAGAACCATCGCAACTCTCGCAGTTGTTTGGCTATTGAATATACCAGGTTTACATTTAGTAGGTGGGTTACTGTTAGTTGTAATTGCTTATAAATTACTTGTGGATGATGATGGTCACAGCGATGTAAAAGCAGGAGATAGCTTTTGGGCAGCCATTCGTACGGTTATCATTGCAGACGCACTGATGGGTCTTGATAATGTACTAGCTGTTGCCGGTGCTTCACACGGAAATATGACATTGGTTATTATCGGCCTGCTCATTTCCATTCCTGTTGTGATGTGGGGAAGTACCCTTATTTTAAAATGGATTGACCGTTTTCCAATTATCGTGACAATAGGTTCAGGTATTTTAGCTTGGACAGCTTCTAAGATGATTGTCGGTGAAAACTTCTTAAGTGGCATTTTTGCCAACGCTTTTGTTAAATATGGCTTTGAAGTTTTAGTTGTTGCAGGAGTTATCTTAACAGCAAGATATGTGAAAGCTAAAGCACTAGATAAAAAAGAAGAAGTCGTTTTATTAAAAACAGGATCTTCTAATTAATAAAATTACTATTTTCAGAGGAATATAGGAAAAACCGTTCTTATTTGAACGGTTTTTTTATTGCCTAGTAGTGGTAGTGAGCGGGAAAAGCTATATTTATAGAGATTTCCTCTAGTATTGGTCTTTTTTTGAGCTGTATCCGCGATTATGGTTGCTGTATCCGCGATTTTAGGTGTTGTATCCGCGATTATGGTTGCTGTATCCGCGATTTTAGGTGTTGTATCCGCGATTATGGTTGCTCTATCCGCGATTTTAGGTGCTCTATCCGCGATTCTGCACGTCTTATCTGCTATTCGGGCAAGTACGACAAATTTCGATCGTGCCCATACTGCCTCTGGTTTCTCACTTTACCTAATTTAATATTCCTCTAATATTGATGCTCAATCCAGGATGTAAGAAGTCTCTGTGAAACCTGCAAATTATGAGATAGTCCACAAGTAAGTATGATACGGTATCATGATCGTTATATTTTAATAGCTAATATCTTGCTATGACAGATAGTAGTTCATTTCACCTCTTACTAGAGTTTCGTGATAGAAACAGACTTCTATATGCCTCTAAGCTATTAAATTCGCACTCACATTATGCGTCACTACAAAAAATAAAGCGTCTACTACTAATAATGAAACTTTTTTTTTACTCAATTCGTCTAATAGTTGGCAGAGGAAGGTAATGTAATTGAATGAGGATAGGGACTAAGTAGGGCTTGAATGTTTTTGTGAAATAATGGTTGATAAACACTAAAATTAAATCTATAATACATAGGTGGAAAGAAATATTGTTAATATTTATATAATTTGTAAAATCATAACAATATATTTCCGCAAGTACATATGGTAAAAAAACGGAGGGAATAAACAAAATGAAAAAACGATGGTTATTATTATTAGCATTAATGTTAACGCTTGCTTTAACGGCTTGCTCTAATGAAGGTGAGACAGAAGGAAAAGAAGAGGAAACAACAGCAACTGAAACAACGAACAGTGAAGATACAGAAAAAGCGACGAAAAGCGCAATGATGCAGTTCTACATGACAGTGTCAAAGACAATCAATGAAAAAGATGGAGAGTTAAATGCATACGAAGCGGCAGTTGGAACAGAGGAACCACCTACTGCTGAAATGAAAGCTAGTGCTGAAGCAGCTGCAGCGGAAGTTGTATCAGATTTAGATAGTGTAGAAATTCCAGAAGCATTAGCTGACCAAAAAGCAGACCTTGAAGCAGTTGTACAAGAACTTAAGGATTCTTATCAAGCTAAAGCAGATGAGTTAAAGAAAGAAGAGCCTTCATTAGATGCAGCAAACGAAACATTTACATCTGCTGACGAAAAAATGGGGAAAGCTTTTGAAAGTGTAGGGTTAAATCCATCTAGCTTAGGTACAGAGGTTAACGGATAATTAGGAAAAGTCAGCTTATTATAAGTAGTAGTTTCGTTTCTAAGTAGAAACATTTAGCTTATTAGTTAAGCAGATTTTACTTATATTTACGTTGTCCAAAAAAAGTAAATAGTCAGCCATTAGCATCCCGAATTACATCATGACAGTTGAAGTGTCATCTAGTGAATGAGGGGTGCTTTTTAGTCTATTTCGTGGAAAGACATGCGGGTTAGTAGAGGATAGAAAAGTGGAAATTCCGTTCTTCAACAAAAGAGGCAAAAAAGTTAGCGGTGGTTAATGGGGGATGTAGGTAATGAATACGAGGAAAAATTGGCTAATGAAGAAAGAATTCGTTTTTATTATAGCACTAGTAACTATTTTTTTATTAGTAAACTCAAACCCGAGCATGGCAGTAAGGACTCATGTATTTTTCATGGGGTACCCCAAAGCGGCACTGACATCTGGAATTGTTGAAGATGATTACCATAACAAAGTAGACAAAGATAAGTTTGTTGACATGAATGCAAAAGCGTACACTTTAACAGAACCTCCTATTGAAAAAGCAACACAAGGTGAACTTAGAAACTTTCTTGTGAGAAAATATGGATTTTTATACTTAGCTGAATACTATGGCAACACGTAATCATGTTGCCAACCGTCCATTCGGAAGCATGATGAGGAAAGTTTGGGGAAGATCCTAGACTTTTTTTTGTAGAATAAATATTACACAATCTACAAGATGACCTCTAAGGGGTTCCTTATCGAAGTTCAATCAAAAGCACCCGTCTATAGAAATAGGCAAATAAAAAGTGAAGAAGAGCTCGTTTCTATGGTAGATTGAGGGTATGGAGGAGATTGGATGCATTTATTTACACCTGATACGGATGATGTCTTTATTTTGTTTTCAATTGAACATATCTTTACTTTAGGAATATTTTTGGCTGTGATTATGGGGATTGTTCTTTTTCGTAAGCGTTTAAGGGATCCTAAGGTTAATCAAATAGCTAGATATGTTCTGTTTAGTACGTTACTTGTATCGGAAATCAGCTTACATATTTGGTTAGTATGGTATGATTCATGGTCGTATGTTCATTCGCTTCCATTACATCTTAGTAGTATTACGCTTGTTTTAACGGCCATTTTATTACTAACGAAAAAATTTTCCCTTTTTGAATTTACATTTTTTGCAGGAGTAGGGAGTGCATTGCAAGCCATGCTTACGCCTGATATAAGTAGCTATGTTTTTCCTCATTATCGGTATATTCATTTTTTTATTTCACATGGTGGAACGGTCATTGCCAATTTATTTATGGTCTTTGTGAACGGATATCGACCAAATTTCCGTTCTGTTTGGAAGGCATTTTTTTGGTTGAACGGCTATGCTGCTCTAATTTATGTAATCAATCGTTTCATTGGTGGCAATTATATGTATGTTGTGAGAAAGCCAGTTAATCCAACAATGATTGATTACTTTGGTCCTTGGCCTTGGTATATGATTCCATTGGAGCTGGTTGCGATTAGTACATTTCTTTTCTTATATCTACCGTTTTTCTTTTATGAAAAAATGGAAGGGAAAGTGAAACAAGGATAGAAAAAAGATGGCTTTCGTATCGGTAACTTGTTGTCATTGGAAATCCAATGTGTTAATTTTTACACCCTACTAGCTAATCGAAATCATCCGTTTGCATAAAATTTTTCAAAGCAACTAAGAAAAAGACACGAGCGCGACATAAGTTAGGGTCGCGTTCGTGTCTTAGTTTTTTTCTTAATCAATGATTGTTACTTTTACTTCTTTTCGGCCAAAATTGATCGCATCTGATTTAGATGGCATAAATAAGTCGATTTTATTTCCTTTTATTGCACCACCTGTATCGCCGGCAACTGCTTTACCGTAGCCTTCAACATGGACTGTAGAACCTAGTGGGATAACATTAGGATCTACGGCGATGACCTTTTGATTAGGGTTTTCAAGTAAATTAATGCCTATCGCTGTTGTTCCTGAGCAGCCTTCACAGCTTGCTGTATAGGCTGTTGCAGTGACTGTTAACTCTTTTGCTGTTGATTTTGATTCAGAGGCTTGTCCAGATGATGTTGTTTTCACCTCTGTACTTGCTTGAGCAACCGTGCTAACGTTTTTACCATCGTCTTCTATCTGCTTTTTATCTCTATCGCTTTTTATAATGAGCTCACTGCCAGGTTGAATGGTATCCGTTTCAAGCATATTCCATTGAACTAAATCATCAACTGACACATTATATTCTTTTGCTAGATCCCAAAGTGATTCACCTTCTTCGACAACATGAATCTCATGAAGTAATAATGTATCATTTGGGTGTATGATATAATGGGAATCATCTAGGTTATTCCATTTAATTAATGTATCTACAGTGATTCCTTCTTCATTTGCTATATCCCAAAGTGTGTCTCCAGCTTTAACTTCTATTTCTTCCGCGTTTGCATTTGATGAAAATCCAACTGTAAAAGCTGTTGCAGCAACAAATGCTAGTAATTTCATTTTCATTTTATAACCTCCTTGTTAGCATGGTAGCTAATCAATGCATTCATCTTACCACGAGAAATGAATATTAAAAGAACAAGCAGTTAACAGTTTATTTACGTTTTTACAAACATGTAATAGAAGTGTTACAAACTGTCCCATTAAAAGGAATTAAGCCAAGATAATGGATTTTTTGGGAGAATAATGGAGAAGTTTTCAGGTCAGAGTAGCTTTACCATAAGCTAAATAATAAAGATGCGAGTTCTTGTAGAGGATGGAAGCAATCTGTAGGTGGGAGATTCCCATAAAGATAAGCAACAAAGTCGAAGAAATATTGACAGTTTTTGTAGGATATGATATTAAAATTAGAGTTAGCACTTAACTACTCAGAGTGCTAAAATAGTAGAGAATATGGAAAAAGGAGAGGAAAAAATGGCTACTCAGCAATTTAAGGCAGAATCCAAAAGACTATTAGAAATGATGATCAACTCCATTTACTCTCAGCGTGAAGTGTTTTTACGAGAGTTGATATCAAATGCAAGTGATGCAATTGATAAGATTTACTACAAAGCATTAACTGATGAGTCTCTAACCTTTAATCAAGATGAATACTACATAAAAGTTGTACCAAACAAAGAAGCTCGCACATTGTCTATTGTGGATACTGGAATTGGTATGACAAAAGAAGATTTAGAAACGAACTTAGGAACAATCGCAAAAAGCGGATCCCTACAGTTTAAAACAGAAAATGAAGCAAAGGATGGACATGACATCATTGGGCAATTTGGTGTTGGTTTTTATGCTGCATTTATGGTTGCAGATGAAGTAACTGTTGTCAGTAAAGCATTGGGCAGCGAAGAAGCCTATATGTGGCATTCAAAAGGTGTAGATGGATACACAATTACACCAGCTGAAAAGGACACAGTTGGGACAGAAATTACGTTAAAAATTAAAGAAAATGTAGAAGATGATCAATATGATGAATTTTTAGAAGAATACACACTAAAATCCATTATTAAGAAGTATTCAGATTTTATTCGCTATCCAATTAAGATGGATGTGTCAGGACAAAGACCTAAGGAAGACAATGAAGAAGAATTGGAATCCTATGTTGAAGAGCAAACGGTTAATAGTATGGTGCCGATTTGGAGAAAAAATAAGGCAGAATTAACAGATGAAGACTATGTGAATTTTTATCAAGAAAAACATTATGGATTTGATCAGCCACTTAAACATATTCATATTAGTGTGGATGGTACAGTACGTTACCAATCTATTCTGTATATCCCAGAAAATATGCCGTTTGATTATTACTCAAAGGAGTATGAGAAAGGCTTAGAGCTTTATTCAAATGGTGTTCTAATCATGAATAAATGCAGTGATTTATTACCTGATCATTTTAGTTTTGTGAAGGGTATGGTGGATTCTGAGGATCTCTCATTAAATATTTCACGTGAAATGCTTCAGCATGATCGTCAGCTCAAATTTATTGCGAAGAATATTAGCAAAAAAATTAAGAATGAGCTTAAGAGTTTAATGAAAAACGATCGTGAAAAATATGAGACGTTCTATAAAGCGTTTGGACGCCAGCTAAAGTATGGTGTGTATAGTGAATTCGGTGCGAATAAAGAAATGCTGCAAGATTTAATTATGTTCTATTCCTCAAAAGAGAAGAAATTGGTTTCGCTTGATGAATATATTTCTCGTATGCCAGAAGAACAGAAGTATATTTATTATGCATCAGGTGAATCGATTGAACGAATTGATAAATTACCTCAAACAGAGGTTGTATCTGAGAAGGGGTATGAAATTCTGTACTTTACAGAAGACATTGATGAGTTTGCGATTAAGATGCTTATGTCGTACAAAGAGAAGGAGTTTAAATCTGTCTCTAGTGGCGATCTTGGAATTGAATCAGAGGAAAATGATGAGAATGTAGAGTCTGAGCAAGAGGAAAATAAAGAGTTGTTTGATTATATGAAATCTATTCTTTCTGATAAGGTGAAGGATATTCGTCTTTCAAAACGCCTTAAAACGCACCCTGTTTGTTTATCAACTGAGGGTGAAGTGACAATTGAGATGGAGAAAATTTTAAGTGCAATGCCTGATAACCAAAATGTGAAAGCAGATAAGGTGCTTGAAATTAACCGAAATCACGAAGTATTCCTTTCGTTGAAACATGCATTTGAGACAGACAAAGAAAAAGCTGCCTTATATACGAACCTTCTATACAATCAAGCATTGTTAATTGAAGGTTTGCCAATCTCAGATCCAGTTGAATTTACAAATAACATGTGTAAAGTAATGGTTTAAGTTGAATCATTTTAGCAGCCTCAATACGCTTCATATATATTGAGGCTGCTTTTTTCTTAAAAATATAGATATGATCTTAATCGCAAGTTAGATACGAACACTTAAATGAACTTGCCATAAAGATTTGGGGAGGATAATTCAAGAATTCTTTTTTTTATCGACAAAATTTGGGGAGTGAAAGGCACGTGATCAATGTTGGTGGACTTGATTTTAGCTGGGATTTAGAAAAGGGGAGTTTTAAGTTTGAGGGAGATGATGCGGTTCTTTTCTGGATTTCGACAGCAATGAAATCATTTTTAGATACGATAGAAGAGATTTCAGGTGAAGAGGCATCAAATTTAGTGTTTGAGACAACAGGATTTCGACAAGGACTTGTGGTTGGTGAGTACTTTGAGAAGATGAAGGAACTAAGCGTTAGTCAAGCAGCAGATGCCATCACAGCGACCTATGCTTCAGCAGGTTGGGGTAAAATCATTATTAAAGACTTAAATTTTGAAACAAAAACATTGACTGTTTATATGAAAGATACATGGGAATACAAAATCAATGTAGCTCAGGAAAAAACAAAAGGTGGTAACTTCTTTCCTGCCCATTTTGCAGGGATTTTCACAGGTTTATTTAATACACGTATTTGGTATACCATTACTCAACAGCAAATGGAAGGCCATGACTATACCGTTGTTGAATATTTTCCTTCAGACGTCTCGATTACGAAGAATATTCACGAATTAGCAAGAAGAAAAGAATCAGAGCAGATAACCATGCTAGAAAATCTTGTTGAGGAGAAAACAAGAGAACTGAAGGAGTTAGTTAAGAAGCTGTCGTCACCAGTCATTCCGGTTTTAGAGGGGATCGTCGTTGTTCCTTTAATTGGGAAGTATGATATGGACCGAGCAGACGAACTAGTTATTAACACTCTACATAATCTACCCACCTATAAAGCAAGTTATCTTATATTAGATTTAACGGGTTTAGATAAGGATATGAATGAGTATTCGGTAAGCCTGATTGAAAAAGTCGCTTCCACTTCTTCTTTAATTGGAACTAAAACAATCTTAGTAGGGATATCTCCTGAATTAAGTCTAGCTATTACCAAATCAGGAATTAACCTATCCCAGTTCGATTGCTTTCAATCTCTGCAACACGGAATTCACTTCAGTTTAGCGCAAATGGGAAGGAAGCTCATTTAAAAAGGCTGTTTTCGTAGTCATACATTATTAATGGAAACAAAGTGGTACCACATTGTTTATTGCTACCCTCAGCTCTTTTTATGAGCTTGAGGGTTTTCAGTTTGTATTCGACAAAAACCGAGTGGGGACAGGCACCTACTTCGCTTGTCCTGTATTCATGAACTCCATTTTTGGTGTGACTTTTAATTTTATTGTAGGGTACGTTTCGTCCCAGTTCAGTTGTTTCCATTGTTCGTAGGTGAGTTGATTGCGA
Organism: Bacillus weihaiensis; assembly: GCF_001889165.1. Taxonomy (GTDB): domain Bacteria; phylum Bacillota; class Bacilli; order Bacillales; family Bacillaceae; genus Metabacillus; species Metabacillus weihaiensis. The sequence goes on from NZ_CP016020.1 coordinate 797,602, forward strand.
ATGAGTGCCCCGATTCCGAGTGGGTCTACGCCAAGTTCTTGGGTAAGTGTAAAGAATTCCTGTGATTTCGTTGTAAAGTATGTTTCCACGTCTTTCTCTAGCTTTTTTTGAACGTTTTCTTCATCCAATAGTTCGTCACCTGTGTATTCTAGGACACTTCCCTCTAAATGAATATTCAGTTCCACCGATATAGGTTGATCCTTCTTCATTTCTAAGACCGTGTCAAAGTTTGACTTGCTATAATTAAAAACAAGCTGTATGGGGAAAGAGTTCTTCTCCTGTTCATTTTCATCATTTGCTTTTATTTCGATACTCATTGTCCCTTTTGGTACATCCTTTCGAAGAAAGAATAGGATAGCACTCATTTCAGGAGAAATTGAGCTGATGAATTTATCCTTTTTGAATAGAGCATATCCTTCTTGGGAGATATGATTTTCTTCTAAAATAAAATATGGTAAGAAGGGATCCACCCCATCATCTGACACATCTCTTAAAAATTGAAAAGCTGTAAAATTGAGCGACTCTTTTTCAAGGGTCCTTTTCTCTAAATAAGTTCGAATATATTTAGAGGTATCTGGCCCTTCTTTTTGCTTCTGAAAAAGGAAGGTAGCTGCTTTATCTTTTGTTACACAAAAAAAAGCTCTAGGACCAAGAGTTGGATCTCTCATAAAGGTATCTAATATATCATCTATGCCTTGTCTTGCTAATTCTTCTCCAAACATAGATACATTTAATTGACCACTTGTAATTTCTAAATTCGTCTCGTTTGATAAGGTCATTCTAGAATCTTTACTTGATTTTGCATTAGTTGATAGCACATCATAATGAACGGTACCTTCTCCACTAACAGTAGGGAAATTGATCGTTACGGTGATCGGCTTTTCTTCATCTTCAGAAACATCGTATGTGACGGTGTCAATCATAGCTAAATCATCAATAATTTGATTAGAGGCGCAGCCAGTACTAAAAAGTAAAATAAATATACTTAGGATAACTTGTTTCATGATGAAGAACCTTCCTTATTTTTCAGCTTTATCACTCCAATAATTGCAAGAAGAATGAGAGGGGTAATAATAGCGAAGCCAGTAATGATATAGGTGAACGCCTCTAACCACATATCGACCTCTCGTATAATATTAGGAATGAGGGAAATGAGATAACCTGAAATAAGAACAATACAAGTAATAAAAATGCGTTTAACACGTTTTAGCGTATGCTGTAGTACTTCTTGACCTGCCCAAAAGTACATCACAATTGTGATTAGAACTTTTAAAGCAAATAAGGAAAAGATTAAATTTTCTACACGTTCAATAAAAGGGAATTTAATAAATTCCAATAGAGTAATAACAGGATACATATCCTCTAATAATTGATTAAAGCTGTAGAAACCGAAGGAAATGAAGGTTACGGAAAAATAAATGATAAATGTGATGCTATTTCCAATATAAAGACCTTTAGTCCAGTTTTTTTCGACATATGGAAAAAGAAGCAAGCCAAGTTCATAGCCTAAAAAAGCGGTGAAAATATTGAAGCCACCCTCAATTAGATTTGTCTCTCCTTTGAAGAAGAATGGGGTGAGTCTTGTGAAACTAAATTCTGGTATATGGTAGGCAAGCAGGAACATTGTCCATATGGTCATAAAAAATAAGACGACTGTTGTTTTTGCAATATGATAAATAGTGCCCTTTAGCATAAGGAAACAAAGGGTAATAGCCATACCCATAAACATATATACAGGTGTTTCATGATAAAAAAGCATCTTTAAAATGAAAATATATTTTTTCGTGACCATAATGGCGAAAATGATAAATGCCGTGGCTATGACAAGATAGAAAGGAACGACTAGCCAAAACGGCAAAACTTGCTCAAGAATGTGAAAAATTGATTTGCCCTTCCCAAACTTGTAAACAAGTGCAATTAAGAAGAGATTAATGGTCACAACAACAAAAATAATGATCAGTCCAGCCCACCCATTCATCCCAAACGTTTCAGCAGTCAAGCGAGGTATACTAAATAGTGTCACACCTGACTGGATCATATATATCAAAATTGCAACCTGAAAGGGATGGAGTTTTTCCTTCATAAGTCCTCCTACTTTTTCATTTTGTTTACATCATCATTTTTGGTATTCGTTTCATGAGGGCGGTTTTTAACGTACATATATGGAGCTCTCACAAGAGAATCTAACCAATCAGAAAAAAATGTAGGTGAAACTGGGATGAAATAAGGTGTTTTTAAGGTTGTAAGACCCGTTATATGAACAATGAATAAACCAATTCCAAAGACTAAGCCAATATTCCCCCAAAAACCGGCCAATAAAATAAGAGAAAAACGCAAGATTCTAATGGATGCACTCATCGTATAATTTGGAATAACAAAAGAAGAAATCGCCGAAACGGCTACTGCAATGATTAAGATATTGCTTGTTATCCCTGCTTCCACAGCTGCTTGACCAATGACGATTCCCCCTACAATCCCAATTGTCTGTCCAATTTTAGTAGGTAAACGTGCGCCAGCTTCCCGTAATAGCTCTATAACAATTTCTAGGAATAATGCCTCAATTAACGGTGGAAAAGGTACCTTACTTCTCGATTCAAGAAGGCTGGCTAGTAATGGCTGTGGAATCATCTCATAGTGAAACGTAGTGACAGATACATAAATAGCAGTAAATGAGATCGTAATTAATAAGGCAAAATATCTAAGTAACCTAATAAATGTGCCCGTAAGCCAGCGTTGACTGTAATCATCAACAGACTGAAAAAAATCAAAGAAACTTACAGGTGCACAAAATGCATAAGGGCTTTCATCAACTAAACCAATGACCTTACCACCCAATAATTTAGAAGCTACTACGTCTGGTCTTTCTGTTGTAAAGTATTGAGGGAAAGGAGAGAAAGGATTATCATCAATTAACTGAATTAATATATTTGTGTCTAAAACTCCAGTCACTTCAACATCAGCTATTCGATCCTTTAGATCTTGAACAAGGGTAGGTTGAACAATATCCTCTAAATATACAAGAATAACATTGGTTTTCGTCACCTCACCAACTGTTAACTTTACAGCTTTTAAGTGGGAGCTTTTTATTTTCTTACGAATAAGAGATAAATTCACTTTACTCGATTCAATAAATGCCTCATGAGGTCCAAGTATAACGGACTCTGTCTCGGATTCTTGAATGGAGCGTGTTTCCCCATCACTTACTGATAAGTAATACACTTTACCTCCATGATCAACTACACAATTACCATTTAACACTTCAATAACGGCTTCTTTATTGGAATAGATTTCTTCTAGGTCTGAGTTTTTAATAAATGCCTCTACATCGTCTGCCTCTTGATCCTTCAATTGTTGAATAAATTGATTGACCATATTTTGATCAACTAATTCCTCAAAATATAAATATCGAACTCCATTAACATACATTTCTCTATTAATAATATCTAAGCTGTTGTCAAACTGTTTCGCAATATGATTGAAATCTAACTTGTCGTTTAATGTGGTGTGTTTAGGTTGATCAGGAGAATCCTCATTCTCTGAGTTACTTTCAGCTGGCTTTAAAATTAAGTGGCGAAGACCTGAGATGATATTCATGGTAAAACCTCACAATGCTTAATGAGCTTTCCTTATCTTCTGTCAAGAAAGTTTGGTTTATTCATAAAGTTGGTAAGGTAGGATTTTTTTGTTTGAAGAATGAAGTTTTTGAATGAAAAGAGGTGGGGAATTTTTAAAAATAGGGGATGCTTTGAAAAGGAAATCACCTCTAGTGGAAAAAAGACTGAAGGCTTAAGTTTGGCTTCAGTCTAAGATCACATGCACAAAAGGTGAGTGCATGCTAATGTAGTGAAAATTGTAGCTCAGGTAGCCATTGATTCATATGTGACTTTATCTCCTTGTAGAGCTTCTGCATATTTGGTTCAGTTTCGAGTGGCGAGACAAAATAGTTCTCGTTAACATAGGTAGGTACAAAAACGGGATTCTTAATAGTAATTGTTTCTTTATCATTTTCTAGGGTTTTTTCAACTGTTATTTGCATGACGCCACCAATGTCTCTGTAATCTTCAGTTTGTCCTGATAAGAAATTTCCAAGCGAGTATGCAACAAAAGTTCGCTCACCATTTTCACGCTCAAACCATTCCATTGGCTGCAAGACATGTGGGTGATGTCCAATAATGATATCAGCACCAGCGTTAGCAGTGTAAGCTACAACATTTTTTTGGAAGTCATTTGGCATCCGTTCATATTCTTTACCAAAATGAAGACTCACTACAACGATGTCAGCATTCTTTTTTGCTTCTTTGATATCGTTCCGAATCGTTTCCTCTTCAATATAATTTACTAAATAAGGTTTACCTTTAGGAGGGGTGATCCCATTGGTCCCATAGGTGTAAGCTAAAAAGGCAAAAGAAATATCGTTCTTATCTATTATTCGAATTTTGTTACGGTCGTCAGTTGATTCATAAGAGCCAGTGTAAACCATATTAAGCTCTTTCCAATGGGAAATACCGCTTTTAATAGCTTTTTCACCACGATCTAATGTATGGTTGTTTGCCAATGTAACCACGTCAATACCAATCTCCTTGAGGGTATCCCCAACCTCGAATGGACTGTTGAAGGATGGGTAGGAAGATAACCCAATCTCCTGACCGCCAATCACCGTTTCTTGATTGGCAATGGTAAGATCAGAGCTTTCTGTTAATTGCTGAACCTCTTTTACATAAGGCATGAAATCATATTCCCCATTTTCTAATTTAGCAGGCTCGTAGACTCGGTCATGTATCAAAATATCTCCAATGGCAGCAATTGTTGCAGATGTTGTGTGCTTTTCCTCTTTCTGTATTTGTTCTTGTTCTTGTAATGGCTTTGGGATGTCTTCTATTTGAGAAGAAGGAGGTTTATTTTCGACACCTTTTTTCAAAATTGTAGACTCCGTATTTTTCGTTTGCTGACTATTTACATAAAAAGTAATACCAGACAAAATGACAATAAAAATAGCTATGTATATGATAACCTTTTTCAAATGAATACACCCTCAAAATAAAGTATGTACCTATATTTTATCACTAGTAGATTTGACTAAACCTTTTTTTCGACAAAAGATTAGGAATGGGGACCGGAAATGTATAAGGTCAGTGTGAAAGAGCGAAATTAGGAATTTGCAAGAGCGAAAGAGCGAAAGAGCGAAATTTGTCGTACTGACCCGAATCGCGGATAGAGCGTGTAAAATCGCGGATAGAGCACCCATAATCGCGGATAGAGCGTGTAAAATCGCGGATAGATCATCCATAATCGCGGATAGAACGTGAGAAGTAACGGGAAGTACGTGAAATTCAAGGGTAAAACACAAAAAACAGAGAACGAACCTGAAATTCAAGTCTAAACCATCAAAAAAAGTCAAATGCCCCCGTATTTTAAGAGTAGAACATCAAAAAAGAATCAAACGTCTCGCCTTTCAAGAGTAGAACATCAAAAAAATCAAACGCCGCCGCCTTTCACGAGTAGGACATCAAAAAATAGGCAAACTGTTCAACATTTCAAGAGTAGCCCACCAAAAACAAACAATCCCCCCACCAACAAAAAAGAGAAGAAGCAACTTTCTAGAACCGAAAGCTTGCTCTTCTCTTAAATGATTCTTTATACTAATTCCTCTGTTAATGATACTTCTTTCTTCTTTTCATCAGCAGGCTGTGGGCGCTTGATAAAGAAGGCGAAGGCTAATGCGATAGCGGCAATGAAAACTGAGACCAAGAAGGAGTCGTTTATTCCCTCAAGTGTGGCTTTCATCATTAGCTGGTGTTGCATTTCAGCTAAAGCTTCTGCACTAGGTTGTTCAGTCATCGTGGCCTTTGCTGACTCAATCATTTCTTCTGCATGGAATTTAGTTCGACTAGACATAACCGATACAAGTAGGGCGGTACCAATTGCGCCCGATACTTGGGAAAGAGTGCTGTTCATTGCCGTACCATGCGGATTTAATCGTTGTGGAAGCTGATTTAATCCGTTTGTCATAACTGGCATCATGACCATGGACATTCCAAACATTCTTATCGTATACATGATGATTAACGTCGAGTATTCGGTTGTTTCTGTTAGTTGACTGAATGAAAAGGTTGTAGCTACAGTGATGACTAATCCTGTGATCGCGAGCACTTTTGCTCCGTATTTATCAAAGAGTTTCCCAGTAATAGGTGACATGATCCCCATTACAATTGCACCTGGTAGAAGCAATAAGCCAGAATCTAAAGGAGAGATGCCTCTTAACTGCTGAAGATAAATAGGCATTAAAATCATCGCTGAGAACATTGCCATATTTAGAGTAATGGAAATAACAGAGCTTAAGGCAAACATCGGGTACTTATACACTCTAAAATCAAGCATAGGCTTCTCTAACTTATATTGACGAAGTATGAAGAAAATTAAACCAATGACTCCAGCAATCAGCGTGCCATATACCTCAACGTCATCCCAGCCCTTGGCACCTGCTGAACTAAATCCATACAGTAGACCTCCAAACCCTATTGTTGAAAAGATGAGCGAAAGAGTATCTATAGTAAGATTTACTTTTTCTTTTGTATCCTTTAGCTTGAAAAAAGCGAAAAGCAAAACAAGGACAGCGATTGGCAGAATCATATAAAATAATGTTCGCCAGTGATAATTTTGAACAATCCAGCCTGAGAGAGTCGGACCAATTGCAGGTGCGAAAATCATAACTAATCCTAAAACACCCATTGCCCCTCCGCGTTTTTCAACAGGGAAGCTACTTAGCAAGACGTTCATTAATAAAGGCATCATAACAGCAGAACCTGATGCTTGAACCATTCTTCCTGCTAGTAACAGTGGAAAGCTATCTGCAATACTTGCAACAAATGTGCCGAGAGTAAATAATAGCATTGCCGATATAAACAGATGTCTTACTGAAAACTTCTGAATGAGAAAGGCTGTTGTAGGAATGAGAATTCCATTGACTAGCATGTAACCTGTTGCCAGCCATTGGATGGTAGTTTCCGTTACGTTCAAGTCCTCCATCATTGATGGAAGAGCAACATTTAATAATGTTGAATTCAATATTGAAACAAATGCACCTGCCAAAAGGATTGCAATAATCCCATAGGGTGATTTATCGATCGTACTTGATTGTTTCATGGTGTTCCTCCTTATATAAACTAGGGGTTCATTTTTTTGTACAGTTATTCTAATACATTATCTTACTCCCCTTTTTTCTATTTGGCAACTAAAGAATATTGGATGTGAGAGGATTGTGATGGAGATTAAAATAAGATAGTATGTTTCATATAGAAGAGAGCACGAATACATCAAAAAAATGTGAAGAATGAAGTAGGGAGCAAAAGATGAATGAACGTAAACAACAAGTAATAAAAAAAGCGCACGAACTATTTATAAATAAGGGATTTCAGGCGACTTCCATACAAGATATCCTTGAGTACAGTGGAATTTCAAAGGGCACGTTCTATAACTACTTCTCATCTAAGAATGAACTTTTTAAGGAAGTATTCAGTTCACTACGGGATAAGTTAGAGGAAGAAAGAAATAAACTTTTAATTGGAGAAAATCTATCAGATTTAGAAGTATTCATTCAACAAGTAACATTAATGATGAAGATCAATAAAAAAAATAAACTATTCTCGCTCATTGAAGAAGTTTATGTTTCAAATGATCCAGATTTAAAGGACTTTATTAAACGAAGTCAATACTTAACAATTAGTTGGCTGTATGAACGATTTTTAGATATGTTTGGAGAAGACAGTCGTCCTTACTTATTAGATTGTGCCATCCTATTTATGGGGATGCTACAGCACACGTTTCAGTACAATGTCTTAGTAAAGGGTGAACAGCTTAATCATACTGAGATTATTCGCTATTGTGTCGAAAGGCTTAAAAGAATTGTTGATGATGTCCAAGAACAAAAGGTGCAGCTTTTAGAGCCAAGTCTACTGTCAACTTGGTTACCTGAATTAATGAATTCGGAAAACCATGAGATAGTAAAAATGACGACTCTTTCTGAAAACCTAAAAAAGAGTGTGAGTGAAATTATTTCTGACCAAACGACTCAAGAGACTTGTTTACAGCTGATTGATTTTATCTATGAAGAATTTTTGAATACAAAGAAAACAAGGATGTTTTTAATTGAAAGTGCACTCTTATCCTTGTCGATGAATAAGAATTTAAAAGAGCGAGAAGAGTTTGTACTTTACAAGGAATTTCTAGTAAATAAAGATAATTAGGGCTTTTATTATAAAAAAAATCGTAGAATGGGAGGATAGAGTGAATGCTTGCAATTGAACGACATGAGCGAATTCTTGCTCAGTTGGATAAAAATAAACGTGTGAAAGTATCGGATTTGAGTAATCTATTACAGGTTACAGAAAAAACGATAAGAGGAGACCTAGAGTTACTAGAGAAACGAGGACTATTAAAACGTGTTCATGGTGGTGCAGTATTGTTTGATGTGGAAGGAAGAATGTTGCCAATTGCTGACCGTCAATTAAGTCATCATGAGGTGAAGATAGCTATTGCACGTGAAGCATTAAAAAAAATAAAACCTCATGAAACTGTTCTAATGGATGGTGGAAGCACGGTATTAGCTTTGGCGAAACTATTAGGAGATTTTCCGGTGACAGTCATTACAAATGACATAAAAATTGCAAACGTTTTATTAGAGAAACGAAATGTCCAATTAATGGTTTTAGGGGGGATGAGGATAGATCAGTCTTCTTCATTAATGGGGAGTCAAGCAACAGAGATGTTAGTAAGAATGAAGGTGAACAAACTGTTCTTTGGATCAACAGGTGTGTCAATTGACCATGGGTTATCCGTTTTTAATAGTATTCACGCAGACTGGAAAAAACATATTATTAAATGTTCCGATTATATCACTCTACTAGCAGATTCGACAAAGTTTGAAAAAGTAGCACTAATCCAGTTTGCTTTACTTGAAGATGTTGATGCCATTGTCACTGACTCTAGCTTAAGCAACGAGATACAGAGGAAGTTAGAAAATGATCAATTTCAACTCCATATTGCACAAATCTAAATAGAAGGATATTGAGATGATTTACGATGATTATTCGTTGTCATCTTTTTTTTGAAAAATACAGGGGGAAGTGTCATGAATTAACATGAAACAGACGATGACGATCTTCACCTGTGTGAAGGAAAAGAGAAGACTTACCTATAAGACGAAAAAAAACAACACGCACCTAAAAAGGAGCAATTTCTTTCATATGTACCAGATGCTAAAATTTATATTTATCAACAAGAGAAGAGGGTGAGGATATTTGTCAAAAGCATCGGTATCGGAAAAGAAAGTACAAGAACAGAGTTATTTTCATCCTAGTTTGATTGCTATGTATATTGATACGCTTGTTATGTCTATAGGATTTTATATGCTTGTCCCCCTTTTAGGTGTTTATTTTATTAACCATCTTAATTGGAGCTCTACATTAACAGGTATGGTTCTTGCTATAAGTGGCCTTTCGCAGAATGGACTGCGTTTTTTTTGTGGGATAATAGCGGATCGGATTGGGTATAAGCAGGCTATTCTACTCGGAGTAGGTATTCGTGTAGCGGGTTTTATTCTATATGGAATGGTGTCTCATCCTATAGGATTTGCGATGGCTGCCTTTATTTCAGGTTTAGGAGGAGCATTTTTTCATCCAGCAAGCTTTGGAGCATACGCAAGAATTACAACAGAAGAAATGAAGTCAAAGATTTTTAGTATTCGTGAGACATTAAGTAATGTTGGGTTTATATTAGGCCCAGTAATTGGAATGTTCTTGCTGCAATTTGATTTTAGGCTTGTTTGTTTTAGTTCGGCTTTCATGTTTATTTTGGCGTTTTTACTCTCTTGGTTTTTACTACCTGTAATGAAGGGAGAAGAAACCAAAAAGCAGGAATTCATCCCAATTGTAAAACAAATTATGACAAATACGGAATTTCTTCGATTTTGCTTATTGATCATTGGTGTGTGGGCACTAAACGTTCAACTGTATCTCTCTGTTCCGATACAAGCTGAAATAATAGGTGTTGAGACAGATCTTATTGCGTACCTATACATGACGGGAGCTATTTTTATGGTGGTCTGTCAAATTCCCTTATTGCAATTTTTATCGAATAAAATAAAGCAATTCGACATCATGGCTTTAGGGACCATGATTCTTGGTACTAGTTTATTGCTTTTTGGTTTTACACAAGGTTTTTGGTCGCTACTGTTTGCAGTGTTAGTTTTCACCCTTGGTCAAATGCTAGTTACCCCGACAATGAATCATTTAATTACAAGTTATTCTGATTCGCAGTCTTTTGCGACTTACTTTGGGTTTACTGGGTGGAGTTTTGCTATAGCTGGCTTTCTTGGCAATAGTGGAGGAGGTTTTCTGCATGATGTATTTGATGCTCAATCAGGACTTTCTTTCATTCCATGGACAGTATTATTTTTATTAGGATGTGTCATCTCTTTTATTTTTTATGTGAATGGAAGGACAAAGAAGAAGGATCAGGCATCTACTCTCAATACCTAAAAAAAACACAAAGTAGCTAAAATGTAACCGAAGTTCATTTTCTTAGAGAGTGATAAAATACAAGTACAATGAAATGGGAAATTTCGGTTGTGACATTACGAAAGGAAAAAGAAATAAGGGGGATAACTCAATAAATTGGAAGCGTGTACATGAGTAAGTCTTGAGAGGAGAGAAGAGTATGAAAAGCACTGTAACTAGAGAAAACGAGGCTAATCAATCAATTCAGTTCAAGGAAGAAAAAAAGTTTCAGAAAACGTTAGCTAGGCTTAATAAACATAAGATGTTATATCTTATTTCGATCCCAGGGATTTTGTATTTTATTATCTTCAAATATGCACCATTCATGGGCTCGATCATTGCATTTAAAGACTACAATATTTTTGCTGGAATTTGGGACAGTCCTTGGGTAGGCTTAAAACATTTTGAAGCACTTTTTGCAAATCCTGATTCCGTCCGGGTGTTGAAAAATACTTTATTATTAAGCTTTTATGATATATTGGTGTTTCCAGCGCCATTAATACTCGCCCTGTTACTAAATGAGTTACGATTAGTCATTTATAAGCGACTTATCCAAACCATTGTCTATATGCCGCATTTTCTGTCATGGGTAATCATTAGTGGATTATTTATTGGGATTTTATCTCCTACTACTGGAGTAGTGAATCACTTCATTGAGTGGTTAGGATTTGAGCCAATTTACTTTATGGGATCAGAAGATTATATTAGACCAATTCTAGTTTTAACCTATTTATGGCAAAGTGTTGGTTGGGGAACAATTATTTATTTAGCTGCTCTAGCTGGTGTTAATCCAGAGCTATATGAAGCGGCGAAAGTGGATGGAGCAAATCGCTTTCATCAAGTGCTACATGTAACGATTCCTGCTATTCTTCCGACATTTAGTATTTTATTCTTGCTTCACATAGGTAATTTCCTTGATTTTGGATTTGAAAGGGTTTACGTTTTCTTGAATCCATTAAACCAAGTAAATGGTGATATATTAGACACGTACATTTATTCAGTAGGTTTACAAAATGCACAATATAGCTTTACGACTGCAATTGGTTTATTTAAATCTGTGGTAGGTTTAATTCTATTAGTCTTTGCTAATTTCATAAGCAAAAGAATCTCTGGAAATAGTCTGTATTAGGAGGTTAAACATATGAAGAAAAATGACAGCATATTCTCGAAGCTATTCGATCTATTTAATATCATTTTTTTGGGGTTACTTTCACTTAGTATGATTCTCCCGCTTATTTCCGTTATCGCTAAGTCATTTAGTAGTTCAGAAGCCATTTCAAAAGGAGAGGTATTCTTTTGGCCTATTGAATTTACAACAATGAACTATGAGTATGTCTTTCAAGACGCTTCAATTTGGAGAGCATTCTTTATCTCTATTTTGATCACAGTTGGAGGAACGTTTATCAATTTATTGGCAACGACATCTCTTGCTTATCCATTATCAAGACCCGAATATAAAGGTAAAAAGGTCATTTTATTTCTTGTCTTGTTCACAATGATTTTCTCAGCCCCATTAATTCCATCCTATTTAGTTGTAAAAAACTTAGGTATGGTCGATACATTATGGGCTTTAGTTATCCCGTCTATGATTAGTGCTTTTAACTTTTTTGTTATGAGGTCGTTCTTCCAAAACATACCTAGTACTTTAATTGACGCAGCGCGTATTGATGGACTTGGTGAATTAGGGATTCTATTCCGTGTCGTTTTACCACTATCAAAGCCTGTGTTAGCTACAATTGGTCTATTTTATGGTGTAAGTCATTGGAATAACTATCAATCTGCTTTATATTTCATTAATGATCCAAAATTGTACCCATTACAAGTAAAATTGCGTCAGATGATCGTAAATGATGAGATGGCAGTTGAAGCGAATACAGTCTTTTCTTCTATGGCGCTAAATTCACCAGAAGGTATCCAGATGGCAACTGTAGTAGTAGCGATTATTCCGATTCTATTACTCTATCCATTCTTACAAAAGTATTTTGTAAAAGGTTCTTTGATTGGATCAATAAAAGAATAACAATAAAAATGACAAGACTACTAAAAAAAACCTATTGTTGGCACCTTAATTTTCAGAATATAATGAATCCGAAATATGAAAGCGCTTTACAAAAAGTTTCACAAATTCAAGGGGGGTAAGAAGAAGTGAAAAAAGTAGGTAATGGAATGAAGGGGTTGTTCGTTGCTTTTCTAGCAATAATTTTATTGGTAGGTTGTCAAAATGAGCCTGTGGTAGAAGACGGAACAAGTAATTCAAACGATGGGGATGAAAATGCATCGTCAGAAATGTCGATCTCAATGAGAACTTTAGCATTCACACATGTTGAAAATTCTCCAGACATTAATAAGGACGAATATGTTCTTGAGTTAGAAAAATTAACAAATATGGACTTAGATATTCGCTTGTTACCACATAAAGAGTATTCAACAAAAATGGATTTAATGTTTGCTTCGGGAGACATTCCTGATGTTGTTCAAACTTCAGGTGGTTTTGGAGAGGGAAGTGGTCAATCTTTACGACAAGCTGTTGAAGCTGGTGTATTTATGCCACTTGATGATTTAATTGATGAACATGGTCCAAACCTAAAGAAATATATTCCTGAAGAAGCGTGGGAGCAACAAAGGTATACAGATGGAAAGCTTTATTCAATTCCTGAATTCTTATCAAATCCATCACGTCGTGCTACTTGGATTCGTAAGGATTTACTAGACAAAGCTGGATTAGAAGTTCCAAAAACAGTAGAAGAAACGTTAAATGTATTACGTGAATTCAAAAAAATGGGTGTTGAGCATCCTTATGGAGGACGTGCAGAATTTAAGTATTCTGATACATTCTTCGGTTCTTATGACGTTCAACCATATGTTAGTATGTGGGAATTAGACGATAAGGGAAATCCAGTACCAAAGTTCTTTGACTCAGAGAATATGGAAGCTGCACTTCAAACTTATAAAACAATGTACGATGAGGGATTATTGCATAAAGAATTCTTAACAATTGATTCCACTCAATATAAGAATAATGCAATTAATGGTAATGTTGGTATGTGGGTAATGAATGCCAATGAATTGTTACAATGGGAACAACAATTAAAGGAAAACGTTCCAGAAGCTGAAATCGCAATTGTTCCTTCACCAGTTGGTCCAGACGGCGGTGGTGGTTATTATCTATATGGTGATGTAACTCGTGCTTACGCGATCAACAAGGATGCTGAAAACCCAGAGAAGATCATTCAATTCTTTGATTGGATGCTTTCAGAAGAAGGAGAAAAATTCTTCACTTATGGAATTGAAGGAAAAGATTATACAGAAGAAAATGGAAAAATAAACTACAATACTCCAGAATCGATTGATGATATTAACATTGAGCGTTATCGAACATCTTTCTTATGGATGGTTCAAGATACAACATATGTTGAAGGATTATTAGAACTTACTCCAGAAGGGCAAGAGCTTATTAAAACATATGATACGGTTCTTGCGAATGAAGGAAGAGATGGAATAAGATTTGATCCTCCATTAAGTGCATTAGACACTTTACCAGATCTACAACCTGGTTCTGATGTGCCTCCGAAAATACTAATGGGTCATATGGCTAAAATGATTACGGGTGATGAGCCGATTAGTGATTGGTCAAAAGTAGTTGAGGAATGGAAAACTAGAGGTGGAGACAAAGCGTTAGAAGAAGCTGCTGAACGATATAAAGCAGGAGAATTCCAACCAGAAAGAAAATAAAAATTTGTGGCTGTCCTAAATATTACTTTTAGGATAGCCTCTTTGCTTTATTTGATTTTTTCCATAAAATTTTTCCTTAATTTGAAATAAACCTGTGCTATAATTTAGGATAAGTGGTATAAATATACATGTTCATTAGAAGGAGAAGCGCCGATGAAGATATTAATAATTGAAGATGAATATATGATTCGTAAAGGAATTCGGCATCAACTAGGAAATTTAGATTTTCAAGGTATTTGTATCGAAGAAATTATGGAAGCAGAAGATGGAATCGAAGCAGACGAACTTTTACTTACTCATTCTTATGATATTATTTTTACTGATATTAACATGCCTGATATGGATGGTCTAACTCTATTAAGCAAATGGGCTGACCAACATAAAAATACTCAATGGGTGATAATATCTGGCCATGACTCTTTTCAATATGCACAAAAAGCCATTTGCCACGGTGCAAAAGACTATATTTTGAAACCGATTACAAGAGAGAAAATAGTGACTACTTTCGAGCGTTTAGTAGCTACCTATAAATCAAAACAAATTGATTTCATAGAAGTGAAAGAAATAGATTTAATGTTATCTATTTTAGTAGAAGCTATCTGGGTTTTAGATGAAGAAGGTATGAGAGATACAATTGTTGAATGGGCTTACAAAATTGATAAAAAACAGGTACATCTCTCCTATTATCAAAATGTATTAAATGATATGTTACGTACGTTAGTTGAAAGACTTGATCGAAAAGGAAGTATTAATTTAAACACTTCTTTTGAAATTGTAGGGAATACGACAGAGGAAATGACAATCTTATTTATTGAACACTGTCAAACAATGATTAAAACTGTAAGAGAACAAAGGAAAGGGAAAATTATTGATCCTATAGAAGCTGCAAAGGAATATATGCTAAAAAATATAGGAGAAAAAGTAAACTTAGATGATGTAGCCCAGAGATTAGGATTTAACTCATCTTATTTTAGTCAATTATTCAAGAAAGAAACAGGGCAAACCTTCGTAGAATATCGAATCAATTTACGAATGGAGGTTGCTAAAAAACTTCTTGAGCAAAATGAAATGAGAATTATTGATATTTGTAATGAAATCGGATACGATGATGCGCCACATTTTACGAAAACATTCAAGAAATATACAGGTTACTCACCGACCGAGTATCGAAATTCATTAGGGATCGATGTATGAAGAAGTGGCTACTTCAATTAAATCTTTTTCAAAGGTTACTATTATATTTTGCAATCATCATGATTTTACCTTTGATTATTGTTTCTAGTATTATCTACATGCAATCATCGAATCTGATAGAGCAACAAGCTGAAGATTTCTTGAAACAGATCGTCACAAATGTATCCTTTCAATCTGATCGTTTTATTAAAAAATATGAATTAGCTACCTTGCCTCTTGTTTCAAATACTAACGTGAAATATTTGTTAGATTTAGAGAATGGAGATATCGACGAGCACATTCGCTATCAATATTATCAAAATATTTGGACCATGATGGATAATATTGCATTACAAAGTCCAGAGATCGATCAAATCTACATTATTGGTGATAATGAAAAGGATATTACGTTGCGGAATGTAGGTATTACCTCAGAGCGAAAAGAAAAATATAGAAGCTTGAAATCTGTCACTTCTGAAACAGGAGAAATTACTATCGTACCTACAAATCGTAACGGAGAAATGTATATTACGATTGCAAGAAAAATAAGAGGAATGAAATCATTTGAGCCAAAGGGCATTTTAGCTATCGAGATCAATGCGTCTCAGTTAGGTGAGATGTGGAAGGAAGCGAATCTTGGTGAAGAAGGATTTTTCATGATTGCTGATGAAAATGGTCATGTCATCTATCACCCTGATAACACTGTGATCGGAGAGCAATTGAATGAAGTTGGGAGGTCACAGCTTAGTCAGCTTCAGCAAGGTAGTTTTTTTGACGATTGGAATGATAAATCAACCTTCTTTCATTTCTCTACTTCTACTTATACGAATTGGAAGCTAATTGCAGCTGTACCAGAGTCACAGCTTTATGCACCAATATCTGGTGTGAGAATCACAGCATTTTTATCTGCGGCCTTTGTATTACTTGTTGCGTTCAGTATAAGCATTAACTTTATTAAGCAGATTGTTCATCCAATCCGGAAAGTAGAAAAAACGATGAAAAGTGTAGAAGAAGGAAAGTGGAAAAAGCTTCCGACACTTGCGAGACATGATGAGATTAGTAGTTTAATTAATAGTTATAATGCGATGGTAGACCGTCTGTCCACATTAGTCGACCAAGTCTATAAAGCTGAACTAAATCAAAAGCAAATGAAAATTGAATTACAAGAAAGAGAGCTAGAAAAGCAAAAGGTGGAAATACAAGCTTTACAATCTCAAATCAATCCTCATTTCTTATATAACACTCTTGAAACAATGGGTGCTTACGGGATGATAAATGGGATTGAGGAAATTTCAGAAATGGCTGATAGCTTAGCGACAATGTTTCGCTATTCCGTTCGAAATTTAGAATTAGTCACAATTAAGGATGAGATTGATCATATAAAAAATTATCTAGTCATTCATGAACACCGAATAAAAAAACCTATAAACTTAATTCTAGACATAGATCCTGCGCTTTTTCAGGTGTCTATGGTTAAGCTAAGCCTTCAGCCTCTTGTAGAGAATGCGATTGAGCATGGAATCAAAAGATCAATGAAGGATTTGACCATTACAATCCGGACTAAAATTAATGGCTCTTGTTTAAAGGTGTGTGTGATTGATAACGGCAAAGGGATGTCACCGGAAAGATTAAATGAAATAAATGAGCATCTTAAGCAAAATAGGATGAAAGATTCAGAGCTTGGAAGTCATTTAGGGATTGGTATCGCGAATGTTAATAGACGAATTCAGCTATTATTTGGAGATCAGTATGGTCTAGAAATGACCAGTCAGCAAGATATAGGAACAAATGTAACCATTCACCTCCCTTATCAAACGAAAAGATGAAAATGAGTTCTTTTTCTGTAAAACCTAAAAACAATACATTCCAGTCTAAAAGGAAAACTACCTCTTTTTATTACTTTCTTTATAAGCTGAATAAGAAACCAGACACCTTTAAATGATAACGTTTACACATTTGTAGGTGTCTGGTTTTTTGTAAAGAAGGAATAGTCTATGAGATAAAACAAGTTTTTCTACCTATTTTCACCCATGTTCATGAGTTTTACTACATAACTAATGACAGACGTACTGGCAAGTGGACACGACGGTAATACCAGAGAACATATAACCATAATCATCAAGCAACTCGTTGGCATTCCTAAAGTACAAAAGCATAGAATCTCCTTGACTAAAACTCTTTAAAATATGTAGGTTATGATCAGCTAGCTTTGTAGAGTATGCGTTTTCACTCAAGATTGTAAGGATATCTAAAAAAAAGACAATGTTGACTAAAACTATTCCCCCGATTGAACGTAGGAGGCAGTGCTAAAATAACATTATGACAAGATATGAATGATACTAAGAACAGGGGGATTTTCATGAATATTAATCTGGAAAATCAAGTAGCTTTAGTAACGGGGGCAAGTGGAGGAATTGGACAATCCATTGCCATTCATTTAGCAGCAAGTGGTGCAAAGGTAGCTGTAAACTATCTAAGCAACAAACAAGGTGCTGAAGAAACAGTTAGATTAATTGAAGAGAATGGCGGAACAGCGATTATGTTACAAGCTGATGTAACCGATCTTTCTCAGATTGATTCTCTTGTTTCGAAGGTTGAAGAACAGCTTGGAACAGTTGATATCTTAGTAAATAATGCTGGTCACTTAATTGAAAGACGCCCAATTGGAGAAATGACAATTGATTTATGGCAGAAGGTATTTGATGTGAACGTTACGTCGGCAGCATTTATGAGTAAAGCTGTTATTCCTGGCATGAAACAAAAAGGAAGCGGTTCCATCATCAATTTAAGCTCTCTTGCAGCACATGATGGCGGTGGACCAGGTGCAGTTCCATATGCTACTGCAAAAGGGGCAATTATTACCTTTACTAAAGGTTTAGCGAAAGAATTAGCTCCATTTGGTATTCGTGTAAATTCAATCTCACCAGGATTTATTGATCAAACTAAATTCCACACAACATTTAATACGGAGGAAGGAAGAAAAGCTACAGCTGCAAAGGTTCCATTAGGTCGTGGCGGAGTTCCAGATGATATCAGCGGAGCAGCTCTATTCCTTATCTCTCCACTTTCTTCTTATATTACAGGAGAAACAATTGAAATAAACGGCGGACTCTTTATGAAATAAGAAAGGCTATGTTAAAGGGGTAATGTTGATTTTTTCTCTCTTTATAGTATGACACATGCGTCTTACTTAGAGCCTCTAAAGTCCTTATTGATAAAAGAGGCTCCGGGACTACCCGTAGTATAAAGGAATAAAATCAACAATAAGAATAACAGAGCCAAGTAATAAAGAAAATGCTTATTGTACCGTGTTGAAACAGCTTCTCTAATAGGATTGAAGGAGGAAACAAAAATGCAAACAATCTATCAGCCAGCTAGTGGAATACTTGATGTAAAGTATGGACCAGATGAACATACAGACCATATTGAAAATCCTCCACGTTTTACGTGGATGCCAGTCCAACTACAAGAGGATCACTACTGTTTACAGATTTCTAAGGATAAAGATTTTTCTCCAGAACAGACGGAAACGATTGAATCTATACCATATAATTTTTACACGCCTAATCACCCATTAGAGGCGGGCACATATTATTGGAGATATTGCCAAGTAGATAAGGCTTCTAATAGCATTTTGTCTTCATGGAGTGAAGTGAGAAGGTTTGATATGCCAGAACAGCTACCTGATACATCACTTCCAAGCCGTGAAGAACGCTATAAGGATGTAAACCTTGCTCACCCTAGATTATGGCTAGGACCAGAGGAAGTTGAAAAATTTAGAGAAGAGATTAAAAAAGATCCGTCTCATTGTCGTTGGGATGTATTTTATGAAAAATCTGTTACACCATGGCTTGAAAGAGAGCTTATGCCTGAGCCAAAACCATATCCAGAGAACAAACGAGTGATTAAGCTTTGGAGACAGATGTATTTAGACTGCCAAGAAACACTTTATGCAGTTCGTCACTTAAGTGTTGCTGGTGTGATTTTAGAAGATGAGAAAATCATTAGTCGTGCAAAGGAATGGCTTCTTCACGTGGCCAACTGGGATACTGAGGGCACAACATCAAGAGATTACAATGATGAATGCGCTTTCCGTATCGTAGCAGCTCTAGCGTGGGGCTATGATTGGCTTTATCATCATCTTTCTGCAGAAGAAAAAGGACTTGTTCGTCATTCACTGTTGAGAAGAACAGAACAAGTTGCAGATCATAATATTAAACGATCTAAAATTCACCAAGTTCCATATGACAGTCATGCTGTTCGTTCTCTATCATCCGTTTTAGTTCCATGTTCTATTGCATTATTAGAGGATGCAGAAGAAGTGAAGGATTGGTTGGACTACACCTTAGAGTATTACGCAGCGATCTACACACCTTGGGGTGGAAAAGATGGCGGCTGGGCTGAAGGTGGTATGTATTGGACGACAGGTATGGCCTATCTAATTGACGCGCTAAATCTTGTGAAGAATTATATGGAAATTGATTTCTATAAGCGACCATTCTTCCAAAAAACAGGTGACTTCCCACTATATTGCTATAGTCAGGATACGAGAAAGGCGAGCTTTGGAGACCAATCAAACCTTGGTGAGCGACCTGGCTTAAAAACGGCTTTCAATATTCGTCAGTTTGCAGGAGTTACAGGAAATGGATTGTATCAATGGTATTACGAGCAAGTTAAAGCTTGGGATACAGAAGCAGACCAAAAATTCTTTAATTATGGTTGGTGGGACTTCCCATTCGATGACATGATCTATCTTCATGATATCCCTGAAGTAGAAGCAACTCCTCCAACAGATGCTGAGACTGCGAAATGGTTTAAAGACGTTGGTTGGGTAGCACTTCATCATAAAATGGATCAACCAGAAGATCATATTATGTTCTTAACGAAGAGCAGTCCATATGGTTCATTAAGCCATAGTCATGGTGATCAAAACAGCTTCCTTTTACATGCATATGGTGAGCCACTTGTTATTAAATCGGGCTATTATATCGGCTTCAGTAGTACAATGCATAAAAAATGGAGAAGACAAACTCAAGCACATAACACATTGTTAATTGATGGTGTAGGTCAATACGCAGACTCTAACAAAGTGTTAAATATGTCCTCTAAAGGAAATGTGTTAGAAGTTACATCAAATGATGAATACAGCTATGTTCGTGAAGATGCAACTCTTGCTTACTCTGCAACTGTACCTTACTTAGAAAGATTTGAAAGAGAAATTTATTTTATTAATAATTCCTACTTTGTAATAGTTGATAATGTTGACTTAAAACAAGAAGGTAGCGTCAATTGGTTATTACATTCCTTACACGAAATGGATATTAAAGACCAATCATTTAAAATTGCTGGGGAAAAAGCGGATTTACAAGGTCAATTTGTCTATAGCTCTAGTGGAGACCTATTCCTTGATCAAACAGATCAATTCAATGATGTAGATCCGGAAGAGGTAGAAGGACTACCTAACGAATGGCATCTTAATGCAGTAACGAAAAAATCAA
This sequence comes from Bacillus weihaiensis, assembly GCF_001889165.1. Taxonomy (GTDB): domain Bacteria; phylum Bacillota; class Bacilli; order Bacillales; family Bacillaceae; genus Metabacillus; species Metabacillus weihaiensis. The sequence goes on from NZ_CP016020.1 coordinate 818,558, forward strand.
ATCGCCATCGTATTGTAACTCTACTTACTCCAAACCGTAAAGACGAGCAGAAATACGTATCATACTTTATGGACGATCAAGATCACGGTGTAAATATTTACTTCACTGAAGATGGAAAAACAACGTGTGTTGAAGTAAAAAAAGCCTATTAAAACGAATAGGAGGAATTCGCGTACTATGAGTAATCAAGCAAATTGGGAACAAGCAGAGCCAGGTGTGAAAAGAAGAATTTTCCCTCCAGGTAAATCAATCATGATGATGGAAGTTCACTTTGAAGAAGGAGCGGAAGGGTATGCACATAGTCATCCCCATGAACAGCTCACGTATTGTATAAAGGGAGAATTTGAATTCACCATTGATGGAGAAGCCCATATCCTAAAACCTGGTGAAACGATCTTTATCCCATCAGGAGCAACACATGGCGCGAAAGCACTTCAAGCAGGTGCCATTATTGATACCTTTACTCCACTTCGAGATGATTTACTTAAACGATAAGAGAATAAGAAGAGCCCCTATTTCTTAGAAATAGGGGTTTTTTTATGTCATCGTTTAGGCGAGATTTATTTCAAAATTAGATAGAATACCAACAAAAAATATTGAATAGGATAAAAAATTTATTGTTAATCAATAAATTATAAGGTATGATTATGATGATATGAAATTCAAAACCAACCGTTATCTAACACGTTGATAATTGAAGTTGTTGATTTCCGTTTACAGGTATTTACTTTAAGCGGTCATGAAGCGTCATATTGACATGCATCTTCGTAAACACAGAAGTCTCCTTTTCTTTTTACTCCAATTTACAAAGGACATAATAATCCAATAACTGAAACACAGTGAACATATGAACAATTAAGGTTGAATTTTGTTCTTATGGCAGGTAAGTATTTAGATGGGCTTTTTAAACAAATTGGTTTGAAAGGTCCGGGAGAGTGTCTGTCACATAATAGCAGAAGTCATGATTACTAATGAAAAAGTAAATGGATCGACAGAAAGGAATGGTTTGATGAAGAAATTACTTTTAGTAACAATTTTTCTATTTAGTCTCCTATCAGCATGTTCTATTCCACAAAGTGCTCCATCTGAATCGAATGAAAATAAGATGGTGATTCATGTAAAGAATCATGCTAATTTTGAATTTTATTCTATTACAGTAAATGCTAGTCTGAAAAATGGTGGGGGTAGTTACGGCGGTGTAAGTAACGCTGACGGTAGTAAAATAAGAAAGGGAGATACAATTGAATTCGATTTTGATAAGGAAGATTATCATTTGGAAGGAGAAGCAGTATTAACTTTTGGCCTACTAGATAAGAACGGTGAAACAACGCTACTAAATGAAATTTCACTCGAATTAAGTACAAATCAGGAATATCATTATGAAATTACCGGCGACTCGAAAAAGGAAGCGAAAATAGCAAGGCTGAATTAATAGAGATAGAAGGGTTTTTATGTATAGATGAAGTTGTACATTTATAGCGTCAAGCGTTTATCGAATGTTCATTGATTTCTCGGCCAGTAGCCTTCCTTTCCTTATAACAATGTCCAAATGAAAACAGCCCTCGTACAAAGTACAAGGGCTGTTTTCATGTTTCACTTATTCGTCTCATGAGTACTTAGATTACATGTTCTAATGAATGGAGCATAGGGGGCTCGAACCCCTGACCTCTACGCTGCCAGCGTAGCGCTCTCCCAGCTGAGCTAATGCCCCGTATAGATAATAAACGTTAAAATCATTCAAGAGTAGTCGTACCAATAGAACTCTACACGTTTTTCTACTACGATATGAATATATTATATAAGGAGGAGATGGGATCTGCAATAGAAAGGTAGATATTTGTAAAGAGTTGCCCAGTAAATAATAAGATGGACATAGAAAAGAAGCCAATTTTACTAATTGACGTCTATTCCGAAACGATATGATAGTTCTTCATTGATAAATTTTCTTCGTTATTTCTACTTAATGGATTTTCTTCAATTGGTTGATTCTTTCATGATCAACGAACTGCTTTTACTTTTTCAACTAAATATTGTGCGCCATATAATAGATAAGCTTTGTAATGTATGTAAAAGAAGAATTGAAAATGGTTTAACCGTTTTAATCGTAAAATTTTGATTTTCTCAAGAAATGGAATGAAGATAAAGGCAAAAAGGGAGTTAAATATTACATTAGTAACCACATACTTTTTGAAATTCCCATAAGTAAATGTAAGGATCCATAAAGAAGCAGGTATGTAAGGACCAATATCAAAAGGAAGTTCATCCTTGATAAAGTTTTTAGGTTTATCGTAAAACGTCCAATACTTTTTGTTTCGACCACGTACATGACTTCTTATTTCATATAAAGCGATTAAGATGCTTGATATAGAATACCGTTTTATATGGTGTTTTCCTATGAAAAACGTCGATAGCCATGGGACAGAGATCATGAAAAAATTGAACAGTTTGTGTTTTTTTGAAGCCATACGATATCACCTCGGGGAGAAATAATTTATTTTAGTAGTGTATCCATGTTTATAGAAATTTACTTACGACTGACCCGGATTTATTACCTAAGTACATCCTATTTTGAGTGCCAATACAAAAAGGTTTGATAAATTAATTCGAAATCAGCCACTAGGAGAGTAGATTGGGAGCTGGTGGGTTGGGGATTCCGATAATCGTTCCTACTTGATCACTTGTGGAGTATGATTGGGAGAAGGTAGTTTCTTTATATTAGGTAGATGAGTTGATATTTTGAAGTTTAGCCTTCTTAGGTAAAAAGTTGTATCCCGGCCACCTTGTGGGCTAAGAATCCGAATGATAATTGTGAAGAACTTAACTAGAATAAACGTACGAGTGAGGCTGGGACAAACAAAGAGCCAGGCAACCTCCGATACAACCTATTGTGTGCACGAGATGAAATCAGTGTGTATTTATAGGTGTAGCGATAAGGTGCCAGGCCCTTCATCCCACTTCATCCCAGCCTCGTTTTATGATCCTTGATTTTGCACTCTTTCTATTGTGCCATCTTGACGGTGAATGGTTAAGTGGACATCTTCCGTTTTGATAAGAGAGTGTCCTTTCTCCATTGCTTCTTGTTTTGTTGTGAAGATTTCGTCGACTTCATTCGAGTTTTCCTTTTTGATTGCCCATTTGTCGTCATGGGGGACGACATGATACATTTCTTGATTTTCATTTTTCATTTTTTCGGCTTGGGAGGTTGCGATGGCAATGGCTCGTCCTTCGTCATATTGGTCATCTAAGAGTGCATTTGCAATTTCAATTGCCTTGTTTCTAGTTGCTTCAGGTAGATTTTTCATTGAATTTGGGTAATCATTCTTCGTCCAGCTCATGAAAATTCATCACCTTTCATTTTGCATGTGAGATTAGCGTTTCCGTAACATGTATAGGAAAGAACGCTTCTTCGAATCCTAAGGGAGATGTGTAAGCTTGTCTTCAATGGTAATACCATCAGGCTTATAGTGGAATTTTACATTCGTAATCACTTCTGTTGCCCCCATTGAAATACCGATTTGCTGTGTCGTTTTAATAAGTGTCATAATATCATTCATGTTTCCTTCTACGACTGTCTCCATTGGCCCGATATGGTAGGGTAATCCTGATTCCTTCACTAGTTCTATCATTTTAGGGATTACCCCATCTGTATTCATGTCTTTTCCGTTTGGAAGAACCTGAATTCCTGCAGTAACAGTTGCCATATTCATTCTCCTTTCCATTTCAAGTTGTCTTTGTAGTTTCTATACCTTTCTTTGAAAAGGAATAAACATTTACCTTAAGGTATAAAGAATCTATTTTTTCAGTAAAGTGAAGGTATTTCATTAGGTTAAATATTTTGTCTATACTATAATTTATGAATGAACAAGGAAAGTACATAAATAAAGTGGGTGATAGCATGATTGAGATGGTGAAATACTTAAAGCCTTATAGAGGGAAGCTTGTTTTGGTTGTGTTTTTTTCATTAGTAGCGATTTTGTTTGAATTATATTTACCAACCTTAATGGCTGAGATTGTTGATATTGGGATTGTTCAACAGGATATACCGTTTATCTTACAAACAGGTGGGCTTATGCTCTTATGTGCGTTGATGGCTATTAGTTTAATGGTGACGGTTAGTTATTTTGCTTCAAAGGTTTCATTAGGATTTGGACGAGATATGAGAAAAAGACTTTTTGTCCATATTGAGCATTTTTCATTAGAGGAGTATGAAAAATTTGGTTCAGCTTCTTTGATTACTAGAACGACGAATGATGTGAAGGTCGTTCAAGATGTTGTGAATATGATGCAGAGATTAATGACGAGAGCGCCATTAATGTTAATAGGTGGTGTGTTTCTTGCTATATCAAGAGATGCGTCTTTATCACTTGTTTTCTTAGGAGCCTTACCTATATTGGCAATTGTTATTGTGTTCATTGCAAGAAAAGCCATTCCCTTATTTTCAGCCTTACAGAAGAAGACAGATCGATTAACGCTGTTATTAAGAGAAGGATTAACGGGTGTTCGTGTTGTGAGGGCCTTTAATCAAGTAGAGTTTGAAAAAACACGTTTTAATGAGGCGAATGAGGATTTTCGAGATACCGGAATAAAGGTTGGAAAGTTAATGGCTACTTTATTTCCAATCATGTTAATCATTATGAACTTTACGAATATCGCAATCATTTGGTTCGGTGCTATGAGAATTGACCAAGGTGATATGCAGGTCGGAAACCTTTTGGCCTTTATCCAGTATGCAGCCATGATTTTAATGTCATTAATAATGCTGTCTATGGCATTTATTATGATTCCACGGGCACAGGTTTCAGCAAAGAGATTGAACGAGGTATTATTAACAGCTCCAATGATTAAGGATCCAGAATCAGAAGAACAAGGGACCTTTCAAGAGGGTGTTATTGAGTTTCAGAATGTGACCTTTCGTTATGAGGGGGCTGAAAAACCGGTGCTAAGAGCTCTTTCTTTTACAGCGAAACCTGGTGAAACAACCGCCATCATTGGAAGTACTGGTTCAGGAAAATCAACACTTCTTCAATTGATACCACGTTTTTATGATGTGGAAAGCGGGTCAATTTTGATTGATGGAGTAAATATAAAACAGTTGAAACAAAGTACGCTACGGAAGAAGATTGGATATGTCCCACAGAAAGCAACATTGTTCAGTGGCACGATTGCAGAAAATATGCGTTATGGTAATGAACAAGCCTCAGAAGAAGAGATATTGACTTCTTTAGAAACCGCTCAAGCACTTGAGTTCGTATTAAAAAGAGATAGCGGAATTCATAGTCAGTTAGAACAGGCTGGCTCTAATTTATCTGGTGGTCAAAAGCAACGACTTTCTATAGCACGTTCACTTGTGAGAAAACCACTGATCTATTTATTTGATGATAGTTTCTCAGCGCTTGATTATCAGACGGACCGGAAGCTTAGAGATGCACTTAAAAAGGAAACATCACAAGCTACAATTCTTGTTGTGGCCCAACGAGTTAGTACTGTTAAAGATGCGGAGAAAATCATTGTGTTAAATGATGGGGAAATTGTAGGAATCGGAACGCATGATGAGTTAGTTGAAAGTAACCCTGTGTACCAAGAAATCGTCGCTTCACAACAAAGTGGGGAGGTGGGAGCATGAGTGGAAGAGGTCCAATGGGTGGAGGTAGACATCAGGCACCAGGTATGCCAGTTGAGAAGCCGAAGAATTTCAAAAAAACATTTAAGCGTCTTTTAGGATACTTGTCGCCTTGGAAGAATCGTTTGCTATTTGTTGCAGCTGCAGCCATTTTATCAACACTCTTTAATGTGATTAGCCCTAAATTATTAGGAGATGCAACCTCATCTATTTTTGAAAGCTTTACATCAAATCGAGGAATTGATTTTGAATTTATTTCTCAAATCTTATTAACCCTACTTCTATTGTATTTCCTGTCTTCCATTTTTGCCTATGTACAGCAATATATTATGGCAGGAATTTCTCAGCGTACTGTTGCGAAGCTGCGTCAGGAAGTAAATGAAAAGCTATCACGTATGCCTTTGCGTTATTTTGATCAGCATTCACACGGGGACTTATTAAGTAGGGCGGTAAATGACATTGATAATATCAACAACTCTTTACAACAAGCGCTTACTCAAGTGATTAATTCCGTTATCTCCATAATAGGAATTATCATTATGATGATTTTTATTAGTCCACTGTTAACATTAGTCGTGTTTGTGACCATCCCTCTTAGTTTAGCTGTCGCAAGGTTTATTACAAAGTTTTCACAGAAACACTTTGTAAGGCAGCAAGAGGAATTAGGTCATATAAACGGGCATATTGAAGAAATGTTCACAGGACACCGAGTTGTAAAAGCGTATGGACATGAGGAAAAAGCAATTGAAGCATTTGACACAATTAATGATCGGTTATATCAGTCAAGCTGGAGAGCACAGTTTTTATCAGGCCTTATGATGCCCTTGATGGGGTTTGTAGGGAATTTGGGTTTTATTATTGTGTCAATCTCCGGTGGACTACTAGTGCTAAACGGGAGTATACGAGTTGGTGACGTACAGGCCTTCATCCAATATACACAGCAAATCTCTCAGCCGTTAGCGCAAGTAGCAGGTATTGCCAATATGATTCAGGTAGCTATTGCTTCTGCTGAGCGAGTGTTTCTTTTACTTGATGAAGAGGAAGAAGAAAAAGAAATACCTTCAACTATCCATGTGAAGGCTCTTAAAGGACGTGTAACCTTTGATCACGTACAGTTTGGGTATAAAAAAGATGAGCCAATTATTCAAAATGTGAGTTTAGAAGTAGAGGAAGGTCAAACTGTGGCGATTGTTGGTCCGACCGGTGCAGGAAAAACAACGTTAGTAAATTTACTTATGCGATTTTATGAAATAAATAGTGGGGCTATTAAAATTGATGGTGTTTCCCTAACTGAGATGAGTAGAGAGCAGGTTCGAAGTCTCTATGCAATGGTGTTACAGGATACTTGGTTATTTGGTGGCACGATTCGAGAAAATATCGGGTATGGGAATAAAGCTGCGACAGCAGATGAAATTGAAGAAGCGGCTAAACATGCTTATGCAGATGATTTTATCCGGACTCTTCCAGAAGGCTATGAGACGGTTCTTGGTGAAGATGCAACAAACCTCTCCCAAGGACAGCGTCAGCTACTAACTATTGCAAGAGCGCTACTCGCAAAGCCGAAAATTCTCTTGTTAGATGAAGCGACAAGTAGTGTAGATACAAGAACGGAAATGAAAATTCAAAAAGCAATGACAAAGCTTTTAGAAGGAAGAACCAGCTTTGTTATCGCTCACCGCTTGTCCACCATTAAGGATGCAGACTTAATTCTTGTCATGAAAGACGGGGATATCATTGAAAAAGGAAATCATAAGGAGCTGCTAGCGCTGAATGGTTTTTACACGGAATTGTATCAAAGTCAGTTCTCGGAAAGTGACACAGCGTCATAAATAAAAAAACGTTCTATCCTTATATGGGGAGAACGTTTTTTTGTTTATAAGGATGGATTGTCACTTCCGAGAAACATTCTCACCTGTAAAGAGAGTGACTCTCATCTTGTGTACGAGGATAAAATGATGAATGAGAATTTAGAGATAATGGGAATGGGCGTCAAATGTATAAAGAGAATAGCCTTTCTAGTAAATTAGGTTGAGCCGAAATTAACAGGATTATATTATGTTTAAAGAGGACCACGTTTATTTTTCTTTCGTACTAGTTGTATAAAGTTTTTGTCGAATGGTTAAAAAAGATGTTTTTATTTGTTATAATCAGTTCATGGATATAAAATGATGAAAAAATAAAGAGGATAATGTACTATATTATTTCCTTTTACTACCTATTTTATTATTGCATTTATTTATACGATTTTTTAAGGAGATAGAATGAAATACACCTGGCGAATAACTCTCACTTTAGTCCTTTTAGTCGTTAATTTTATCATATTTTCACAGTTGAATTTAGAAAAATATATCATTCAAGTGATCGTTGTCAATTTAGCAAACGTTTGTATAGGTTGGATAATTGGTTTTCAGCTAGATAAATATATTCATTCTAGAAAAGAGTTCGGCTTAACTCAGAAAACTTTACTTGATTACGCTTTTGCGTTAGAATCTGTTCCAATCGGCATTGGTATTACAAATGATAAAGGACAGTTTGAATATGTGAATAAATCTCATCAGAACCTCTATGGTTATAGCGCAGAAGAGTTATTAAATATGACTTGGAGACAATGCTATTCTAGAGATAATCTGAGAAAACTAGAAACATCTATACCTCCATTATTAAAGGATGGAAAGTGGAAAGGAGAGACAATAGGGATAAGAAAAGATGGCTCTACTTTTCCACAAGAAATACATCTTTCTATCATTGAAGGTACGAACAAAGTGATTTGTGTAGTGCGTGATATTTCGGAACAACAACAATATCTAGCCAATATTAAGTATGTAGCTGAACATGATGTGCTAACGAATCTCCCTAATCGACGTAAATTACTAGTTGATTTAAGTGAAAATAAAAAGGGTTCGGTTGATACATCGATCTTATATATTGATTTAGATCGATTTAAAATGGTGAACGATACACTTGGTCATAAGTATGGTGATGAATTATTAGTAATGGTTGCTAAGAGATTGCTCTCCATTCAAAATGAATATGGAAGGGTCTATCATCTTGGAGGAGATGAGTTTATAGTCCTTATACAGAATGGACATCATGACTATATTGAGAACATGGCTATCGAGCTTATTAGCCTTTTTAAAGAACCTTATCTCATTTTTGGTAAAAATGTTATGATAACAGCGAGTATTGGGATTTGTCGTTACTCTGAGGATACAACTAATTATGATGAACTAATTAAGTTGGCCGATACAGCTATGTTACATGCGAAAATGGATGGAAAAAATACGTATAAGTTTTTTGATAATGAGCTTAAAATCCGATTAGAAAGAGAATCGATTATTGAACATGCACTAAGAAAAGCGATTGCTAATCATGAATTTTTTATTCATTATCAACCAAAGTGGAATTTAGTTGATTCTTCATTAGTAGGTTTTGAAGCCCTTATTAGATGGAAGAATCCTTCATTGGGAATGGTTTCTCCTGCTGAATTTATACCGATTGCAGAAGATACAGGATTAATCACTGATATTGGAAATTGGATCATTGATCATGTTTTATGTCAGATGTCTAAGTGGAGATCAAAAGGACTTCCTCTTGTTAAGGTATCGGTTAATGTCTCACAAAGGCAATTCAAAGATAATAAGCTGGTGAGTTATATTGAGAAATGCCTGGGTGATCATAGGATTGATGCTGAACTACTTGAAATCGAAATTACAGAAAGTTTAATAGCTGATTTTAATCTCATTATTCCACAACTTCATGCTCTTAGGGATAGAGGGGTAGGGATCTCCATTGATGACTTTGGTACAGGATACTCTTCACTAAATTTTATCAATGATTTACCTATCGATACATTGAAAATAGATCAATCTTTTATCCGAGGATTAGTAGATAATGAGAAAAATAGTTTATTGGTAAAAGCTATTATTGATATTGGAAATACTCTGAATCTCACTATTGTTGCTGAGGGAATTGAAACGGAAGAACAGCTAACTAAACTTGTTGAATTGAATTGTACTTTAGGACAGGGATACTTGCTTGGGAAACCTTTAGGTGTATTGGAAGTAGAATCATCATACTTAAACAGAGCCTCATCTTCTTTTTAGGAGTGAGGTTCTTTGCTGTGTTGTTTTGAAACGAAAAAATAAAAGGGAGTATGGATAAAGGAGGGATTCTAACCATATAAAAGAGAACGTTCAGTCTAAAATGTAGAAGGGGTAAAACGAGTCTATCTTTAGGATAAACGTTAAAAGTGACCAGCAAGAATAGCCTGATACTTAGGTACTGGCTTTTCTTGCTGGAGGATTCAGGAATTATATCCTATTTAATGAAAAGACAAAGTAACATTAGGATAAAGATTGGATTATTTTCTCTGCGGTTTCTTTCCCGTTTTTAATACATGCCGCAATTCCTACTCCGAAGTAGGATGCCCCAGCTAAATAAAGGTGAGGATATGACTTTGATAGTTTGTCATTTAAAGCCTTAACGGCATGCTGATGACCTAAATGGTAGGTAGGCATGAGATCATTCCATGGTGTAACTGTAACAGATGTAGGCTTTGATGTAATATGTAAGCTTTTTTCAATATCCTTTAAAGCGGTTTGAATGAGCTGCTGTTCGTTCATTTTCTTTAAATCCTCGAAAACAGGATTCGTGCTTTTATAGAACAAGCGAACTAACAAGTTTTGCTTACTTGACGTATGTGCCCACTTTTTACTTGTCCACGTACATGCATTGCAATGTAAATCACTGTTTTCCGTAACAATAAAACCTGTTCCATCAGCAGGTAGCTCTTTATCTGGTAGGTGGAAGCCAAGGTAAATACTAATTAACGATGAGTTTTTCAGCTTGTTAAATTCATCATTTAGGTCATCGTCTGTTAATAGATTCTTTGTGACATCATGTGGTGTTGTTAGCACAAGATAATCGGTAGTGATTGTCTCGCCATTCTCTACTGTTATCTCGTATTGACTTGCTTTTTTATCGATCCTCACTGTTTTCATACCTTTATAGATGTCTGCTTCGGTTAACTTCTCTTCAAGTACATCAATCATGTGAGAAAGACCGTTTTTAAAAGAAAGAAATTTCTTTTGACTTTTTGATTGGAATTTTTCTTTGTTTTTGGACATGCCACGGATTATACTTCCATATTGATTTTTGTAATCAACTAAATAGGGTAAGGTTGATGACATGGTTAACTTGTCTAAACTACCGGAATATACACCGGAAAGGACAGGTGCAATCTGATTCTCAACAATCTCCTTTCCCAGAAAAGCTTCCAAAAATTCTCCTACTGAGCTATTTTTTGTATAAGTTTTGTTTTTCTTTACAAAATCTTTCAATGCTTCTATCTTACCTTTTGGTGTGATAAGAGTGCTAGTAAATAAAGACGTTATACTTGTTGGAATGCCAAACACTGTATCTGCAGGAATCGGTTTGAGCTTATTATTTGTATATATATAAGAGATTCCCGTTTCGTTATATACAATTTCATCTTCTAGCTGAAGCTCTTTAATGAATGGAAGGACCCCTTCATTTCTTGCTACAATCGAGTCAGCGCCCGTTTCCATCACAAATTCTCCATCAGAAACTGTTTTAATTTTCCCACCGAGTCTTTCATTCTGTTCAATAAGAATTAATTTAAGATCAATAGTATGTTCAAGTATGTATTTTTGAAGATAGTACATTGTCGTTAGGCCAGTAATGCCGCCTCCGATAACGACAGCCGTTTTCATAATCGTCACTCCTCATCATATAAATGCTATTCCCCATTATATATGTAAATACAGTAGGACACATAATTCTTACAGGATAATTCAATAATATGAAATAGTTTGTTAACAATTTATTCATATTTTTTGGTCAGACTAATAGTGTCGGGCAGGATAGTTAGTCGATTGATCAATGGTTTCCTATTACATTCTCTATTTTAATAGCTAGGAATGTAAAGTGAAAAAAATGGAGGGAAAAACATGAGAAAATTAGTTATTTCAGGTTTAGCAGTAGGCGCTTTGACGTTAGGAGCAGTAGGTATTCATTCAGCATTTGCAGATGAGAAACCTACTGTAGTACAAACAGATCAAGAAAAGCCGCAAAAAGTTGGTCATGGGATCAAAAGTGAATGGATAAAAAAACAAGCTGAAAAACTTGGGGTTTCGACGGAAGGGAAAACAACAAAGGAAATAGCAAATGAAGTTCGTGAATTACTCCTTATGGAGGAAGCAAAAGAGCTTGGGATTGAAACAGAAGGAAAAGAGACAAAAGAGTTAATGAAGGAAGTAAAGGAAGCACATATTCTAAAAAGAGCGAAGGAGTTTTCTATTGATACAGAAGGAAAGGAATTAAAGGAAATTGCCAAGGATGTGTTTGAGGCGTCTGTGAAAAAGGAAGCAGAGGAGCTTGATATCGAAGTGGAAGGGAAGGACTCTAAAGAACTTGCTAAGGAAGTACGTAGTAAAAAAGTAATTCAAACTGCTGAAAAATTAAATATTGACATTGAGGATAAAAGTACAAAAGAATTAATGAAAGAAATACTTACGAATCATGCTGATGAAGCCATTGATCAGGAGTTGTTTCCTTTTAATAAGGAAAAACTATGGCATATCGGTAAACACAATAAAGGTCATAAAGGACATGATATAAAGGAAAATAGGAATGAGGATAGTAGTGTGGATTCCGAGGTGTAATCTATAAAAGTTTGGGTAAGAAGAGAGTGCGTTAAAGGTCACTCTTTCCTTACCTAGTTTTCATTTTAGCCAAACAAGAGCGCCTTTGCGGGTGATGTATTTTCTTTACGATGAGAAGGTATGGCGCTAATCCTTATTAGTAGAACCAGCTAAGGGATAAAGACGTTTAAAGTACTTGTTGATCTATTAAGATTTCGATTGAGCTGAGGTATTTCTTTTTCTTACAGCGTCCTTAATTTCATGAATTTGTTCAAGATGTCGTCTCTCATGGTACCCGATAAATTCGATCCATTGCTTTAAAGAGAGGGTTTTAAAAGCCGGGTGTATAAATCCTCGAGTTGTTAAATCAATATCGTTCGGAATGGAATCTATGAGAGTAAATAATTCTTTTCTAGATGATTCTAAATCTGTCAACAATTGTTGTTTGTTCATTTTCTTTTCTGACGGAACGATGGAATTTTTAGCTTTGATTTTGAATGTTCGATCAAGAGTGAGAGCTATCGGTTTATCTGGCAGTGGCTCCTGCTCGGGTAAGGTCAAAGTATAGTGAATAGCTTTTGTTATTTCTTTTTCGGTTTTGTATAAATGTTCTAACACCTGACTGATACTCCATGTTGTGTCTGTAGGTTTTAAATTCATCTCATCTTCTGAAACCATTTCTACTGATTGAACAACTTCTTTTCTACTAGTATCGAGTTGTAATTTCATGTCATCTCTCCCTTTAAAAAATAGGTTCCTTACATTAGTATACTATGATAGTCAGAATGAGCTAGAATCAATATTTCTACATCATTTTTATTCTTTCCCTCCTGAACTATGGTAAACTATTGAAGGTTTTATAAAAGATTCATTTTTTAGCTTTGCGTGTACATTTCAACAAAGTCATCACATACATACACACAGCCTTTAAAATTAAGTGAACTAGGTGATAGAGAGGAGTATTTGGCGTGAAGTCATCTAATGTTTATCCTTATGCTGCGTTACTAGTAGGAGTTATTGCCGTTTCAACTTCTGCTATTTTCGTAAAGTTAACTTCTGCACCAGCAGCAGTTACTGCGTTTTATCGTTTATTCTTTGCAACACTGTTACTAATGCCCTTATTTTTGACTAAACATGTTAAGGATGTTAAAGGTCTGACGAAAAAAGACTGGGGTTATTCCATTTTAGCAGGAGTTCTTTTGGCATTTCATTTTATAGTTTGGTTCGAATCTTTGAATTATACTTCTGTTGCAAGTTCAGTTGTTCTTGTCACTCTACAACCGCTTTTTGCCTTTATTGGCACGTATTTATTCTTTAAAGAAAAGGTTACTAGAGTTGCAATAAGTAGTGGAATACTTGCCATTATTGGGAGTGTTATAATTAGTTGGGGTGATTTTCGGATAAGTGGTCTTGCTCTTTTTGGAGACCTATTAGCTCTGGCTGCTTGCGCCATGATTACAGCCTATCTATTAGTTGGACAGGGAATAAGGAAGCGTCATTCACTTACCCTTTATACGTTTATTGTATACGGTATTAGTTCTTTTACCTTGCTCTTATATTGTTTATTCTTACAATATCCTATGTTTTCATATCCTTCATGGGATTGGTATAACTTTTTGCTGCTGGCCATTATTCCGACGCTTTTAGGCCATTCACTATTTAATTGGTCATTGAAGTGGGTTAGCACGAACACAATATCTGTCATGATTTTACTTGAACCTGTTGGCTCTATCGTACTCGCCTATTATTTTCTGAATGAGAGAATAATCCTTTCACAAGCAGTAGGTGGTTTGGTTATCATGGTAGGGATTATGTTCTTCTTACTAGAAAAAAGACTGACAAAGCAAATACGTTCTAAAGTAAAGCCTGCTAGCTAAGCAGGCTTTATTTGGATGTACTTTTCTTGAAGCATTTCTATTGTTAATCCAGTAGCTTCTTTGAATCCTTCCTCAAAATCATTGGTTATAGCTGTCTTTTCAATAATGTCACGGATGATTTCTTCTCCATAAGTATCAATGATAAATTTTATTGCGTAATAACTTTGAAGATAAACATGATACCCTCTTAGTCGATACTCTTCCCAATCTTGGTGTGTAACAAGATGCTTAAAGTCAGTTTCCTCAAATGAGTGAAGGGGATGAGCTACATTATTCATCCCGATATATTCCGCCACACCCTCATGAAACCACAAGGGAATCCGATAAAGATAAAGTCCTTCTTGCCTAATATAGGCTTGTAATCGATAGTGTGTATATTCATGTAAAATGGTACTTCTAAAATGAAAGGAATGAGGTAGTTGATCATCTAAAATAGCTGGTAAATCCGTAATGGCAATGCCCATAATGTCATTAGGATCATCGAAATATCCCATTGTTTGTTCTAAAGATGTTTGATTATAGAGTTCTTCAGTAGATTCATGAAGGATTAAATCAATAGAGCTGTCCTCAACATTACCTAAAAGCTTTGTAGTTAATGCTTCAGCTTGATCGATTGAATGATGGATGACTGGTAAGAGTTCTTCCTCACTCTCTTGATAATAAATATGAACATTTCCATAAACACTTACTGATTTATCTATTTTTAATCTATTGTAGTTTGTCTGATGAGTGCGGAGATTCGAAAATTGAAACGTATAAATGGATAATTTCTCTTTAAAGCTAAGTTGATTCCCAAGTTCAGAAGTAATTAAATAAGTCGTAGAACTAAAGTATGCTGATGTAAACATAAGTAAAATGAGAATCAGGCAGATAAGTTCTTTTGGTTTACCTGTTACCTTAAAATATGAATTCCTTTTATTTATAAAGAGGATAAATATGAAACAAAAAAGTGAATAAATGGATAATGATGTGCTAATACGTAAGCTAAAGTTTAAAGGTAAAAATGAGTAAATGAATTGTGAAGCCAGAAAGATTACGACTAGCAACAATAATAACCGAATAATGTACGTAAAAAGAAATTTTATTTTACTCAAGGATGCCTCCTAGATCGTTGCTTTATTTGATATCTATGAGGTCACTCTTTGGAAAATAACATTCTTTTTTAGAATAATAGCTAGACGTGATTAGTTTGTGTAAATAGAAGTTTGTAAGAAGAAGAAAACAGGTTGTAGACAAAAGGATTATTTTAGTAGAAAAGATAACCGGGATAGACTGTGTTGTTTTGATACTTTACCTGTAGTTTAATTACTACTGCACATGAAGTTTATAGTTCTGTTGATTGTAGCGGAAGGCTCACCGTTAGTCCCGCGGAAAGCGAAGTTTGGAATGAATATCAACAACCACCTTTCACTTTAAGCCAAAAAAAGACTGTAGACAAACCCGATTTTTACCCGAGTTTGTCTACAGTCTGAAATGTCTCGTATGAAAGACCTTTCTTTTAGATGAGTTGATAGAAAACGGTAGATAAATAGGCAAAGATAAATCCTAATGGAAGGCTTATCATAAGGGGGATTCCCTGTACAGGTCCTTCGGCATTACTTACTCGAAGAGCCTCTTTATACCCGTACAAAAAATTAATAATGGATAGAAAAAGTGTAAGTAGCATAATAGAATAAATCAAGTTCATCGTCCATTCCTCCGTATTATCTAGTTCTATACTCTAGTAAATGCAATTCCTCTTAATAATATGATTTGTTTTTGTGCTTTTTTGTAGATAATTATTTTTGCTAGAAGAAAAAGAGGCTGGGACAAAACAAAGAGCCAGGCACCCTCCGATACAATCTAATGTGTGCACTAGATAAATCAGTGCGTACATATAGTCGTTACGATAAGGTGCCAGGCACTTCTGTCCCATCCTCTTTTGTTACTTCTTATTAATTAATCTAGGTGAGGCGATTAATAGAATATTGACGATAATAGCAGAAATGATAATAGTTGGAATCATATAAGATGCATTATAGCTTATAGAGTATAAAAGCACAGGTGTACCTTCTGGTGCGAATGAAGCAAAGAAGAATACGCCAGAAATGACATGCATGACTAGTCGGAGTAGTCCTCCAAGTATGATCCCAAGTGAAATATAGATCATTGCTCTGTTCTTTTTGTTCGCTAATAAAGAGTTTTTAACTGGTTTAAACAATAATCCGCTAAATCCTACTACCGTAAAAGCGAGATAATAATCAATAAATCCTTGTACGGGGTGGAAAATTTGCGGGGTTAGGATGGCCTGTAATAAACCTAATAGAAAACCAGTCGATAGCCCACCTTTTAATCCCCATCTGTATGACATAATAAAAATAGGGATCATTCCAATTGAAACGGAACCACCTTGTGGAAGTTTAAGGATAAAACTAGAAGAGAAATCTAGTAATAATGCTAAGGCTGATAATATAGCCACTTCTACTAAAAATAACAATCTTCGATTACTTTGCATGATGGATAACCTCTTTCCTACTTTAAACCAGAAGGAAACCCGGAGATAGAAACAATGATATGAACACTCTTTATTTGTCATCCACATTCCTACGCTAGTCTTAACTAACAGGTTCAAAGGGTCAGGACAATCGTCCAATCTCAGCCAAGGCTCCCCTTGTGGTTATATATATTTTACTACCAATATACTTTAATCAATGGTTGATAACAAGAACCTTGTTTGAATTTGTTTTTTTGAAGAACGTATCAATGCTATGTTAAATCAGTCGCAAGCTGCTTAAGGTTTAATTCTGAGTTCTTTTATAGCAGATTGTTCTTTTTAAATAGGTTTCTTTGAATGAAAACTATTCTAGGTTGAATGGAGGGAAAGTGTGACACTCCTGTGGATGAGTAGGACAGGTGAGATCCCACAGGCATTTACACCGAAAAGGCATACCCTCCGTCCCACGTAAAGTGAGCAACTGGAGTGAGTTCAACCAAATCGGACACTTGATCAATAGCTAAAATGTAAAAGGTAGCTAAATTCTGTAGGTCTGTGCCTCCTTAAATAAGCATCAATGAAAGTGAATCATTGAATAAGAATTGAAGGAGAACCGTTTCTTCTATTCCAATACGCTTCGTTTTTTTTTACTGATTAGCGGTGACTTGGGCTTTAGTTAGAGGTAATGGACTTCTTTTTTTAGTAGCTTTAATAAATGAATGAAAGAAGAAATAGACCAGTGTCATGAAGTGGAAGCTTGACTCATATACTTCATCACTATGTACTAAAGAGGTGATGGGAATGGGAATTAAGAAATTATTTACGTTTAAAAATCTGATGACAACTCCATATAAAAAAGAAGAACTAAACGCAAACCATTATGGAGGAATCGTTCATCAACTAAAGTTAGAAGAGTTTTGGAGTGAATTGGATAGTAATGAGAGGGGGTTTATTAGAAGTTGTGCAAAGAGATCATATGGAGGAAGAATTCAACCACAAGATCTGGATGATCGAAATAGTACATTAAAAACGAAGAGAAAAGATTATGAGTTTTTATTAGGGAACGTCTCTTGGGCTTATCAAGAGGGGAGATATGGCCTAGTGGAAAAATTACTAAAAGAGATCCTCTTAAGGACTGATATTCCTTACGTTTGTCACCGAGCGTATAAAGTACTAGTTCAATTATATAATGAATGGTCTACTCATAATCAAAGCTACTTTAATCAATGTATTGAATATTGTTATAAGCATATTGAGTTAGCTCCTACTCTTTACAAACAGGCAATAGTAGAAGGGAAGGAACCACCTTCCATAGAAGCTTTTGGAATTCTAAAACAACATTATCTAGATGTCGGGAATGTAAGTGAGCATGAAGTGATTGTTTTGCTTGAAAATCGTTATCTCCATCTAGATTAATTCTATTTAAAGATAATCCTCTTGTCTTTTGTACTCAAAGATAAGAAATAATAGTTATAGATTTATATCTAGCTCTGCTACCTACAGGTATTCGCTGTCCGCGGGGAGAGTATTTAAATAGTTGAAAAACCTCAACTAACGACTTTTTTAAAATCAATTCTTCCTACGTCGGTCCGAAAGCCTCGTAAGCTCACGCCTGCGGGGTCTCTTTATGACGTGCTTCTTACGCGGGAGTCTCCAATCTTCCGCTCCAATCATAAAAAAGTAAAGATACAGCATGAAACATTTGTGCAACATTTATAGAAAGAAAAATTCTGCACCTTCGAAAGTTGTTCATCTAGTTGTAAGGATATTTGGGAAGGATACAATGTTTAGTTGTATTCATAAGAGTTATATTCAAGAGGAAAGTGAGTTTTTTTAAAAAAACTAAAAAATGTATTGCTTATTTTAAATGTCCGTGTTATATTATTAAACGTCGCTAACAACAACTTATCTATCGCATTTTAAGAAAAATAAAAAATGTTGACAAGCTGTTTGATAAGTGATATATTAAAGAGGTCGCTTTCGAGAGAAGGTAACACTCATGATCTTTGAAAACTAAACAAAACCAAGCGTATCAAACGTTGATTTTAAAATCAACAAAACGTACTATATAGTACAAAAAACATGAGCAAGTCAAACTACTTTATTGGAGAGTTTGATCCTGGCTCAGGACGAACGCTGGCGGCGTGCCTAATACATGCAAGTCGAGCGAGGTCTTTGGACCTAGCGGCGGACGGGTGAGTAACACGTGGGTAACCTGCCTGTAAGATTGGGATAACTCCGGGAAACCGGAGCTAATACCGGATAACATTTCGAACCGCATGGTTCGAAATTGAAAGATGGCTTCTAGCTATCACTTACAGATGGACCCGCGGCGCATTAGCTAGTTGGTGAGGTAACGGCTCACCAAGGCAACGATGCGTAGCCGACCTGAGAGGGTGATCGGCCACACTGGGACTGAGACACGGCCCAGACTCCTACGGGAGGCAGCAGTAGGGAATCTTCCGCAATGGACGAAAGTCTGACGGAGCAACGCCGCGTGAACGATGAAGGCCTTCGGGTCGTAAAGTTCTGTTGTTAGGGAAGAACAAGTACTAGAGTAACTGCTAGTACCTTGACGGTACCTAACCAGAAAGCCACGGCTAACTACGTGCCAGCAGCCGCGGTAATACGTAGGTGGCAAGCGTTGTCCGGAATTATTGGGCGTAAAGCGCGCGCAGGTGGTTTCTTAAGTCTGATGTGAAAGCCCACGGCTCAACCGTGGAGGGTCATTGGAAACTGGGGAACTTGAGTGCAGAAGAGGAAAGTGGAATTCCAAGTGTAGCGGTGAAATGCGTAGAGATTTGGAGGAACACCAGTGGCGAAGGCGACTTTCTGGTCTGTAACTGACACTGAGGCGCGAAAGCGTGGGGAGCGAACAGGATTAGATACCCTGGTAGTCCACGCCGTAAACGATGAGTGCTAAGTGTTAGAGGGTTTCCGCCCTTTAGTGCTGCAGCAAACGCATTAAGCACTCCGCCTGGGGAGTACGGTCGCAAGACTGAAACTCAAAGGAATTGACGGGGGCCCGCACAAGCGGTGGAGCATGTGGTTTAATTCGAAGCAACGCGAAGAACCTTACCAGGTCTTGACATCCTTCGCTACTTCTAGAGATAGAAGGTTCCCCTTCGGGGGACGAAGTGACAGGTGGTGCATGGTTGTCGTCAGCTCGTGTCGTGAGATGTTGGGTTAAGTCCCGCAACGAGCGCAACCCTTGATCTTAGTTGCCAGCATTCAGTTGGGCACTCTAAGATGACTGCCGGTGACAAACCGGAGGAAGGTGGGGATGACGTCAAATCATCATGCCCCTTATGACCTGGGCTACACACGTGCTACAATGGATGGTACAAAGGGCTGCGAGACTGCGAAGTTAAGCGAATCCCATAAAACCATTCTCAGTTCGGATTGCAGGCTGCAACTCGCCTGCATGAAGCTGGAATCGCTAGTAATCGCGGATCAGCATGCCGCGGTGAATACGTTCCCGGGCCTTGTACACACCGCCCGTCACACCACGAGAGTTTGTAACACCCGAAGTCGGTGGGGTAACCGTAAGGAGCCAGCCGCCTAAGGTGGGACAGATGATTGGGGTGAAGTCGTAACAAGGTAGCCGTATCGGAAGGTGCGGCTGGATCACCTCCTTTCTAAGGATATAGAGGTACGCTTGGTATTTTGTTTAGTTTTGAGAGATCATCTGATCTTTCTATAATAAGTAAGACTCATACATAGGAGTCTAAATGCATCTTGCATTGAAGATCCTGTGTTTTATGTTCCTTGAAAACTAGATAACGAAAACAATTCAAGTAATTCACTGAGTTTAAACGCTTAGTTTAGTGATTCTCTTAATAAATGTAAACCAGGATTCAATGTAAGTATTGATTTCCTGAGACAAAGGAGAAGCGAGAAGTTCGAGGCGACGAGTGATTGAGGAGCGGAATGTACGTTTTTGGTACATGAGCACCGCAGAGCACGAAGTCAACGAAGAAATTCGAAGCTTATCATTTGTCGATGAGGTTAAGTTGTTAAGGGCGCACGGTGGATGCCTTGGCACTAGGAGCCGATGAAGGACGGTACTAACACCGATATGCTTCGGGGAGCTGTAAGTAAGCTTTGATCCGGAGATTTCCGAATGGGGAAACCCACTGTTCGTAATGGAGCAGTATTTTCATCTGAATACATAGGATGATAAAGGCAGACCCGGGGAACTGAAACATCTAAGTACCCGGAGGAAGAGAAAGCAAACGCGATTTCCTGAGTAGCGGCGAGCGAAACGGAATTAGCCCAAACCAAGAGGCTTGCCTCTTGGGGTTGTAGGACACTCTATACGGAGTTACAAAGGAACGGAGTAAATGAAGAGGTCTGGAAAGGCCCGTCAAAGAAGGTAACAACCCTGTAGTTGAAACTTCGTTCCCTCCAGAGTGGATCCTGAGTACGGCGGGACACGTGAAATCCCGTCGGAAGCAGGGAGGACCATCTCCCAAGGCTAAATACTCCCTAGTGACCGATAGTGAACCAGTACCGTGAGGGAAAGGTGAAAAGCACCCCGGAAGGGGAGTGAAACAGATCCTGAAACCGTGTGCCTACAAGTAGTCAAAGCCCGTTAATGGGTAATGGCGTGCCTTTTGTAGAATGAACCGGCGAGTTACGATCCCGTGCAAGGTTAAGTTGATAAGACGGAGCCGCAGCGAAAGCGAGTCTTAAGTAGGGCGAATAAGTACGTGGTCGTAGACCCGAAACCAGGTGATCTACCCATGTCCAGGGTGAAGTTCAGGTAACACTGAATGGAGGCCCGAACCCACGCACGTTGAAAAGTGCGG